>CAKTKX010000185.1 GCA_934572365.1 uncultured Oscillospiraceae bacterium | reverse complement strand
GCAAGGATGGGCATTTTCCCTGCAAAAATGGTTTCAGTCAAAGTTCTTCCCTCCTTTTTGAAAAAAGGGGGTAGAAAAACTACCCCCTTGGAAGAATAGAGATATTATTTGCGCCCGGAGATTTTTTCTCTGGGATGGGCGGTGTCCCGTATGATGCCGGGGTCGGCGCCCTCGACGGCTTCGGGGGTGATGATGATCTTCTGAATGGACAGATCGGAGGGAATCAGGAACATGATCTTTGTCATGATCTTCTCCATGATCGCCCGGAGTCCTCTCGCGCCGATCTGACGGTCAAGCGCCTTCTGGGCAATGGCCTGAAGGGCTTCCGGCTGAATTTCCAGCGCCACGCCGTCCATTTCCAGCAGCTTCTGATACTGCTTCGTCAGGGCGTTCTTCGGCTCCACAAGAATCCGCACCAGATCGTCCCGGGACAGGCTGCGCAAGGTGGTGATCACCGGCATACGACCCACAAGCTCAGGGATAATGCCGAATTTCAGCAAGTCGTGAGGCTCCACCTGGGTGAACAATGTACCCACATCCCGCTTGCTCTTGCTCTGTACGGGGGAATCAAAGCCGATGGCGCTCTTGTCGGTGCGCTTTTCGATGATCTTGTCCAGACCGTCGAACGCGCCGCCGCAGATAAAGAGGATGTTGGTGGTGTCCACCTGAATCATTTCCTGCTGGGGATGCTTCCGGCCGCCCTGGGGCGGAACGTTGGCAACGGTGCCTTCCAGAATTTTCAGAAGCGCCTGCTGCACACCCTCGCCGGAAACGTCCCGGGTGATGGAGGTATTTTCGCTCTTGCGGGCGATTTTGTCCATTTCGTCGATGTAGATAATGCCCCGTTCCGCCAGCTCCACGTCAAAATCGGCGGCCTGGAGCAGACGAAGCAGAATGTTCTCCACATCGTCGCCCACGTATCCGGCCTCGGTCAGCGTTGTGGCGTCCGCGATGGCAAAGGGAACGTTCAGAATTTTCGCCAGCGTCTGGGCAAAGAGGGTCTTGCCGCTGCCCGTTGGCCCAATGAGCAGAATGTTGCTCTTCTGAAGCTCCACATCGGAATCCGCGCCGAAATAGATACGCTTATAATGGTTGTACACCGCGACGGACAGGGCGACCTTCGCTTCGTCCTGCCCCACGATGTAATTGTCCATAAAGGACTTGATCTCTACGGGTGTGGGCAGCTTGTCGGGGGCGTTCAGCCCGCTGCCCGTATCCATTTCCTGCCGCAGAAGCTCGCTGCAGGCAGCAACGCAGTCGCTGCAGATATACACCCCAGGACCGGCAATCAGCCGTGACGCCTGATTCTCCCGCTTCCCGCAGAAGCTGCATCGAATCGGCGGCTGCTCAGTGTTCTTTGCCATGACACCGGTACCTCGTTTCTAATGAAATGTTTTAATGGTGGTCAAGCACCCGGTCGATCAGGCCGAAGGCCTTGGCTTCCTCTGCGGTCATGAAATTGTCACGCTCACAGGCGGCAGTGACTTCTTCGATAGACCGGCCGGTGTTCTCGGCAAGGATACGGTTCATCCGCGCCTTGACGGTTTCCAGACGCTTCAGGTGGATGGCCATATCCGTGATCTGACCCTGGGTACCCGCGGAGGGCTGGTGGATCATGATCTCGGAATTGGGCAGCGCCATACGCTTGCCCTTGGCGCCGGCGCTCAGCAGGAACGCGCCCATAGAAGCCGCCAGACCGACGCAGATGGTCGCGACATCGCACTTAATGTACTGCATGGTGTCGTAGATGGCCATACCTGCGGTGACGCTGCCGCCGGGGCTGTTGATATAGAACTGAATGTCCTTGTCCGGATCCTGGGCTTCCAGGTAAAGCAGCTGGGCGACCACCAGACTTGCGGTAGTGTCGTTGACTTCTTCGGACAGGAACACGATACGGTCGTTCAGCAGACGGGAGAAAATGTCATAGCTGCGCTCGCCGCGGCTGGTCTGCTCAACAACATAGGGAACTAAACTCATGGTAATGTCTCCTTTCAGGGGTTTGAAACATTCTAACCATCGCGGGGAAAGGTTATTCCTATCTAAGGATTATTCCTCGGTCTTCTCCTCGGCCTTGGGGGCTACGGGGACGGCGCTGTCCACGATGACCTTGATCGCCTTGCGGGTCTTGATGCTGCCGGTCAGCTCGTCCATGGGAACCATTTCCTTGACCTTGTCCACTTCCAGCTCGTACTGCTCGGCCAGGGACTTGAATTCCGCCTCGATGTCCTCGTCGGAAGCGGTGTTGCCTTCGACCTCGGCGATCTTCTCCAGAGTGACGGAAATCTTTGCCTGCTTCTCAGCGGCGGGACGGAAGGCATTGCGCATGGTGCTGACGTCGCCGCCCATCATCTTGGCATACTGCTCCATGGAGTAGCCGCTCATCTGCAGCTGATAGCCGAAGCGCTCCATCTGGATGTCCAGCTCGTTCTCCACCAGTGCCTTGGGCATATCCACGGTGGTATTCTCAGCAGCCTTGTCAACAGCAGCCTGCTCAAAGGCGCTGTCGGCCTGCTTCTTGGCATTTTCCAGAGCCTTGGCGCGGATGTCGGCCTTCAGCTCGTCCAGGGTGTCAAACTCGGAAACGTCCTTAGCAAACTCGTCGTCCTGCTCGGGAACGATGGTCTCGGTGACCTTGTTCAGCTTGACGTGGAACACAACGGCCTTACCGGCCAGTTCCTTGTGGTAGTCCTCGGGGAAGGTGATGTCGATGTCCTTCTCTTCACCGGCGCTCATGCCGACGACCTGCTCCTCAAAGCCGGGAACAAACTGGCCGGAACCTAGCTTCAGATCAAAGTTGTCGCCCTTGCCGCCCTCGAAGGGAACGCCGTTGTCAAAGCCCTCGAAGTCGATGTTGGCAGTGTCGCCCATCTGGGCAGGACGCTCCACGGTCTCGGTGGAGGCGACATTCTGCGCCATCCGATCCAGCTCGGCCTGCACCTGCTCGTCTGTGACGGTGACCTCAGCCTTCTCCACTTCCAGACCCTTGTACTGACCCAGAGTGACCTCGGGGTAGACCTCGGTGGTCAGGGTCAAGGTGACGATGTTGTCGTCGCCAATCTGCATATCGGTCAGGTTGGGACGGCCGATGGCCTTGAAATCCTGCTTGGCAATGGCGAAGTCATAAATCTCGGGGAAAATCTCCTCCAGACCGTCTTCGTAGAAAACGTGGGCGCCATACATGGCCTCGATCATCTTTCTGGGAGCCTTGCCCTTACGGAAACCGGGGAGCTGAATGCTCTTGCGGGCCTTCATGTAAGCCTTGTTGACGCCGGACTCCATCAGTTCCTTGTCGATTTCGACAACGACGGTAGCCTCGTTGCCTTTTCTTTCGATGCTCTTAACGTTCATTGTAAGTAATCCTCCTAATTGGTTCCCGTGACCGAGACCATTTATTTATAATTGTACAGCCGATATATTCTATCAGAAAAA
>CAKTKX010000184.1 GCA_934572365.1 uncultured Oscillospiraceae bacterium | reverse complement strand
GTATTTGTGCTTCCAGTCCCAGACGCGCTCCAGAAACTTTTCACGACCAAGATCGTAGCGGGTCAGACCCTCCTTGCGAAGCTCCTCCTCCACCTTGATCTGGGTGGCGATGCCGGCGTGATCGACGCCGGGAATCCACAGGGAGTTGTAGCCCTGCATCCGCTTGAACCGGATCAGGGTATCCTGCAATGTCGCGTCCATGGCGTGACCCATGTGCAGCTGACCGGTGACGTTGGGTGGGGGCATGACGATGGTGAAGGGCTTCTTGCTTTCATCCACCTCGGCGTGGAAGTAGCCGCCGCGCTGCCACATGTCGTAGATTTTGGACTCCACCTGCTGCGGCTCGTAGACCTTTGGTAATTCTCTTGCCATTTTCTTTCGCTCCTTTTCTTAAATAAGAAACGCCCTGAGCTAAATAGCTCAGGGCGAAAATTTTCCGCGGTACCACCTGAATTCCCTTTCGGGCTCTCATGACTGCTGTAACGGGCAGCCCCGTTCTTTCTTACTTCATTCAGAAAGACCGCTCCCGGGCGACCATCCGAACCGGCCAATATGCGCTTGCACCAAAATGCGCACTCTCTGCATTGAGCCGGAAAACGGAACCTCCCGTTCACCGCGTTATCGATTTCGTATAATTGTATTGCATAAGCCGTATTTTGTCAAGAAAAATGTTGGCGCGGTCTTGCCATCCATTGACATTTCCTGCCCGTCATGCTATGCTTTGGGACGAAAAATCCTTCGGAGGCCATTGCTTCATGAAACAGTACGCCGTACCCAAATCCCTTGATTCGTTTCTGACCCGTACCCTGTCCGGTACGGTGTTTTCCTGGCGGGAGATTCTGCACCTGACCTTCCCCAATGTCCTGGACTGCCTGTCCGTCATGTTTATCAATATGCTTATCACCGCCCTTATCAGCAGCAATGGCGAAGCAAGCGTCGCGGCGGTTTCCCTGGTATCGCCACTGACATGGATGATCACCTGCATTTTCAACGGCATCAGCGCCGGCGGCACGGTGGTAGTCGCCCAGAGCTGCGGCATGAAGGATCCCGTGCGTATCCGTAAGGCCGTGGGCATGACGCTGTGGCTGACGGCGGCGGTGGGTACCGTGGTATGTCTGCCCCTGCTGATGTTTCCCCGTCAGGTGCTGACCCTGCTCTACCCCGAGGCGGAAGCCGTCGTGCTGGAAAAGGCTCGGATTTACCTTTCCGGCAGCGCATGGTCGATTCTGGTGTTTACCATATACACTGCCAGCTTCGGGATCTTACGGGGTCTGGGAGAATCCGGCCGGTGCCTTGCCTTGAGCGTCATCATCAACGCCGCCTATCTGGTGTTCAGCATTCTGTTTTTGAACGTACTTCGGCTGGACATTCTGGGCAGTGTCTTTGCCCTGCTGCTGGCGCGGTTTATCGGCGCCGTCGCGTCTGTGATTCTGCTGTTTTTCTGGAAAACACCGGTGAAGATGTCCTTTGGACAGATATTCACCTGCGACAAGGGAATTCTCCGCTCAACCCTACAGGTCAGCGTCCCCCTGGGACTGGAACAGGCCTGCTCCTCCCTCGGAAACGTGGTGGCCGAAATGTACATGATCTCTCTGGGTACCACGGCGCTGGCGACTCATGCTATTGCCAATTCCGTGATTGGCGTGTGGTACTCCCCTGCCATGGCCGCGGCCAACCTGTCCGTGACGGTGGTCGGCCGGTGCTTCGGCGCGGAAAAATATGACGAAGCCCAGCGTTACGGCAAACGCTGCAATCAGATCGCCCTGATGCTGGTGGTGCTGACCTCCGTCGTGTTCATTCCCCTGCTCCCCGTACTTCTGGGACAGTACCACCCCACGGCGGAAGTTCTCACCATGGCGAAAAAGCTGCTGTACTGGTCGATTCCCAGCCTCCTGCTGTTCTGGCCGCGGTCGAACACCCTGCCCAGCACCCTCCGGGCGGCCAACGATACCCTGTACCCCTCCGTGGTGTCTCTGGCCGTGCTGTGGGTCGTGACCATCGGCCTGGGCTATGCACTGGCAATTCCCTGCAAGCTTGGCCTTCTGGGCGTGTGGATCGCCATGTGGGCATCCTGGGCGATCCGGTGCGTTATTTTCTCCATCCGCTTCGGCAGCGGAAAATGGCTGCACAAAGCGTTGACTAGCCGGTGAAAATCGCATATAATGAAAGCACCTTATTGGAAGCGGGAGTGTTTGCCCATGAAATTATCCCTGGTAGTTCCCTGTTATAACGAAGCGGATAACGTCGCCCTGTTTCAGCAGGCGGTCGTCTCCGCCTTTGATGGCTGCGGCTATGATTACGAGATCGTCTTCATCGACGACGGCAGCCGGGACGCTACATTGCACAATCTGAAAAAGCTCTACGCCGCCCGGGAATGCCCCGTGAAGGTGGTGTCCTTCTCCCGGAATTTCGGCAAGGAGGCCGGGATCTATGCAGGCTTGCAGCACGCGGCGGGCGAGTACATCTGTCTGATCGACGCCGATCTTCAGCAGCGCCCGGAAATCGTCCGGGACATGGTGAAAATTCTGGACGAGGAGCCGGAATTCGACGTGGTCGCGGCCTTCCAGGATCGCCGGGGGGAAGGAAAGGTGCTGTCCTTCTTCAAAAAGAGCTTTTACAGCATCATCAACAAGCTGTCCAAGGTGACCTTGCAGCCCGATGCCAGCGATTTCCGCACTTTCCGCCGCAGTGTCCGGGACAGCATCCTGGATCTGGCGGAATACCACCGCTTCTCCAAGGGCATTTTCGCCTGGGTGGGCTACAGCACCAAGTTCATCCCCTACACCGCCTGTGAGCGGGCGACCGGAACCACCAAGTGGAGCTTCTGGAAGCTGGTGAATTACGCCATTGAGGGCATCATCGGCTTTTCCACCGCCCCCCTGCGGCTGGCTACCTGGCTGGGCGGCGTGACGGGGGTGGCGGCCGTGATTTACCTGATCGTGGTGGTGCTGCAAAAGCTGATTCAGGGCATCGACGTTCCAGGCTATGCCACCATCATCGTGCTGATTTTGCTGCTGGGCAGCGTACAGCTGTTCTGCATCGGCATCATCGGTGAATACGTGGGCAGAACCTTTGAGCAGAGCAAAGACCGCCCCATTTATATTGCCAAGGAAGTTCTGGATTACGAGCAGAACTGACATAAAAACACAAAAAAGGAGCAATTTTATGACAATTACGAAAGACATCCGATACATCGGCGTCAACGACCATGCGGTAGACCTGTTTGAGGGACAGTACGTCGTCCCGGGCGGCATGTGCTACAATTCCTACGCCATCGTGGACGACAAAATCGCCATCATGGACACCGTAGACCGGGGCTTCACCCATCAGTGGCTGGACAACATTCAGAACACTCTGGGCGGCCGCAAGCCGGACTACCTGGTGGTGCAGCACATGGAGCCTGACCACTCCGCCAACATCGCCAATTTCCT
>CAKTKX010000183.1 GCA_934572365.1 uncultured Oscillospiraceae bacterium | reverse complement strand
CTCACAAGAATGCGCCGGGTGCTTCAGGAGAACAGGCAGTACCCCTATCTGATGAAAAATGCGGTGGCGCGGCTGGAACAGGCGCGTTTTACCGCCGCCCATTCCGGCGCGGCGGACAAGACGCTCATCAATCTGGGGGGCAATATGTGGTGCCTGCTTCCATGGGTGGGGACGTACACCTTTTTGACCATGGAGCGGTTCCTGAAAATCAAGTGCGCCGACCGTCTCGGCCTGCGGAATCTGGATTCCGCCCGCCCGTTTTTTATTCAGTTCACCATGAAGGCCGACGAAGCGACTTTTTTCCGGGTGCTGTCCGAAGAGATCCGCAAGCCCATCGATCCCATGGAGCTGGTATATCCCAAGGAACTGCCCTTATTTGACAAGTACGACGAATATCTGCCGGAGGAGCTGGTAAAAAAGGGTTTTGCTTTGGGCGTTCTGGACGTGGACGGCCTGCGGGAAAAGGTCTTAAGTTGGGAAAACTGACAAAAAATGCATTTTTCCTGATTTGCTCTTGCATTTTGGGGAGAGCATAGTATAATTATCAACATCTATATGACGCTTGCAGGAAATGCGGCTTGCCGCAACCGAAGGAGTAACACTCTCAGGTGTCCGGAACGGATGAGGACTGTAAGCTGATAGAACTTTGGAGAAGCTCATTGAGTTGAGTGCCGAAGGGGCAAAACGCGCTGCGCGTCAATCTCTCAGGCAAAAGGACAAAGTGATTTCCATACCGTCCGTAGGGGAAGTATTTGTTTTTTTGGACAGATTGCGCGGTTGCGCAGTCTGTCTTTATTTTTTGTTGGCGCTGTGGAAGCTTTGCAGCGCCGGAAAGAGAGGATACGTATGGAGAATTTTCTGACCACGCTCGCCGAGATCAATGACAAGATCAACGCCTTTATCTGGGTGAAGATCGGCCTGGTTCTGCTCATCGGCACGGGCATTCTGATGACATGCTGCACGAAGTGGTTCCAAATCACCCACCTGAAGCATTGGTGGCAGCAGACCATCGGCGGCATGTTCCGTAAGGGCAGCGGCGTCCACGCGAAAACGGATAAAAAGACCATTTCCCAGTTCCAGGCGCTGTGTACCGCCCTTGCCGCCACCATCGGCACCGGCAACATCGCCGGCGTGTCGGCGGCCATCGTCATCGGCGGCCCCGGCGCGGTGTTCTGGATGTGGGTCGCGGCCTTCTTCGGGATGATGACCAACTATTCCGAAAACGTGCTGGGCATTTACTACCGCCGCCGCAACAGCCAGGGCGAGTGGTCGGGAGGCGCGATGTACTACCTGAGAGACGGCCTGGGCGGCAGGAAGCACTGCAAGACCGTCGGCAGCGTCCTTGCAGTCCTGTTCTCCAGTTTCGCCATGCTGGCCTCCTTCGGCATCGGCAATATGGGGCAGATCAATAAGATTGTCCTGAACATGAAATCCGCGTTCTTCGGCGGCGTGACTGCCACCGTGGGGGGCGTCAGCGTGGTTTCCTTGGGCTGCGGCATTGTGCTGATGATTCTGGCGGCGCTGATCGTCATCGGCGGCTTGCAGCGCATCGCCACCGTCGCAGAGCGGGTCGTTCCCTTCATGGCGGTGCTGTATATCATCGGCGCGCTGGTCGTGTTCTTCACCAATATCGGCAGCGTGGGCGCCATGTTCGCGGCGATCTTCCGCTTTGCCTTCGGCAGCAAGGCCGTGGCGGGCGGCGCGGCGGGCATCGCCATCCAGCAGGCCATTACCCAGGGCTGCAAGCGGGGCGTGTTCTCCAATGAGGCAGGTCTCGGCTCTTCCGTCATGGTGCATTCTTCTTCCAACGTCAAGGAGCCTGTCACCCAGGGCATGTGGGGCATTTTTGAGGTGTTCTTCGACACCTTCGTGGTGTGCACCATGACCGCCATCGTGGTTCTGTCCTCCGGCTATATCGATTTGCAGACCGGCCTTGCCGTAGCTGGTGTGGACGATGCGACGCTGGTCGCCCGCGCCTTCGGCAACGTATTTGGCCCCTTCGGCGAAAAGTTTGTGGCGCTGGCCATGCTGCTGTTCGCCTTTACCACGGTGCTTGGCTGGTCGCAGTACGGCACCAAGGCGGTGGAATATCTGTTCGGCGAAAAGGCCACGAAAGTCTACAAGGTGATCTTCGTGGTGATGATCCTTTCCGGCGCGGTCATGACGTCTTCTCTGGCCTGGGACATCTCAGATACCTTCAACGGCCTGATGATGCTGCCCAACCTGATCGGCGTGGTGGTTCTCTGCCCCATGGTCATGAAGATCACAAAAAATTATGTAAATCGCAAGATCAAGGGCATTCCGGAGGAACCGGTTCTGTCCCATTTCCCCGACATCCAGGCTGAAGCAGCGGCTTCCCAGACCGACGAAGTTTAAGGAAGACACGGGGATTGAAAACAGAAGAAAATCTGTTATAATGATAGCAAAAGGAGAGAATCATGATGATACTCTGCATTGCATCTGCTCCATGCAAAGCCGGATAGGACAGGGCCGCATGGAGAAGTGACTGTCCCTATGGCTTTGCATTCCGGTAACATTCAGAATGAAGGAGCAAAGTCATCATGAAACAATATCTATCCGATCTTAAGGAAATGCGCAGCTATCTGCTGCTGTGGTTTACCCAGATGATCTCCGGGCTGGGCAGCGCCATGACCGGCTACGCGCTGGTGGTCTGGTCGTACACCCGGGAAGGCTCGGCACTCCGCACGGCGCTGCTGATGGTGTGTTCCTACGCGCCATACGTGATTTGCAGCATTTTTTGCCGGTGCGCTCAGCGACCGCTGGGACAAAAAGAAGACCATGCTGTGGTGCGACACATTGGCGGCGCTGGGGACGCTGGCGGTCTGGCTTTTGCTGAAAGCCGGGAGCCTGCAAATCTGGCACCTGTACATCGTCAACGCCATGTCCGGGCTGATGAACACGGTTCAGCAGCCGGCAAGCGAGGTGGCGACCACGGCGCTCCTGCCCCGCCGGTTTTACCAAAAAGTGGGCGGACTGCGATACCTTTCGTCCTCCGTGACTTCCATCCTGACGCCCATTTTCGCCACGGCTGTGCTGGGACTTTGGGGGATGGACGCGGTGGTGGCCATCGATTTGGCGAGCTTTCTGATCGCCTTCGTAGCGTTGCTGTTTTTCATCCCCATTCCCCGGACGGACACGGCGGAGAAGACGGACGGCGTCCTGAGAAGCGCGGCGGAGGGTGTCCGCTGGCTGAAATGAAACCCCGGAATCCTGCATCTGATGCTGTTTCTGGCGGGCATCAACCTGGTGGCGTCCATGTACAATGCCGCATTCCCGGCCATGGTGCTGTCAAAGGCTTCCGAGAGAGCCATGGGGGTGGTCAACACCGTCATCGGCGTTTCCACACTGCTGGGGAGCATCCTCGCTTCCTTCATGAAGACGCCCAGAAGCCGGGTGAAGGCCATCTGGGGCTGC
>CAKTKX010000182.1 GCA_934572365.1 uncultured Oscillospiraceae bacterium | reverse complement strand
TGCACCGGCGGCGGCGTCCAGACCCCCGGCTACATGGGTCACGGCCGTCACTTCATCTCCTCCAAGAAGTTCATCGCCGCTGAGGGCGGCATCGAGCGCATTGTCTGGATGCCCAAGGAGCTGAAGGACGACGTTGCCGAGCGCCTGAACAAGACGGCCAAGGAGCTGTACGGCATCGACAACTTCACCGACATGGTAGCCGACGAGACCGTCACCACCGACTGCGAGGAGCTGCTGAACTGGCTGACCGAGAAGGGTCATCCGGTGCTGGCCATGGATCCCCTGATGTAAGCGGCGAGCCGCCGCGGGCAATGCGTGACGGGGCTGGTCTGTAGTCTCTGCGCCATTGGGTACCGCTCGGTTCGTTACTGCGGAGGTAGTCGCGGCAAAAAAACTGCGGCGATAACCGCAAAAAGAATATTGCGTGACCATCTGCCCCTGAGTCGTTTCTCCGCAGATGGTGCGCGGATGGTTGCTGCGGCAGCGGAATCCTGATTTTGACGTGGGAGGGGCGCAGCCCCTCCCGCATTTTGCTACATAATACTATTTCTTAATAAAATGATTTCATCATTTTATTCTGCCGTTTCACGGCAGACCGCCTGGTCGGCGGTAAGAAATGTATTGACTTCGTTTTTTAGCGGCAGTGGCCGCTGGCCGCAATCCTGCGGCCTAATAAAACGCTTTTAAGCGTTTTATTAAAAACTCGTATAACGTCCTACGAAAGGAACTACCCACTATGAAAGTCGTTTTTCAAATTGAGGGGGCAGCCCCTGTTACAATGGAATGCAACGCCGGAGATAATCTGCTGGAGCTGGCGCGCCGGGGCAATATTGCCATCGACGCACCCTGCTCCGGAAACGGCTCCTGCGGCAAGTGCCGCATCAAGCTGGTGGAGGGAGAATTGGAATCCTACCCCAGCCGCCATATTTCCGACGAAGAATATGCCGAAGGCTGGCGTCTGAGCTGCAGCTCAAAGGTGGTCGGGGACTGCACCGTGTTTGTCCCGGACATTGCCAGCGCCTACCAGTCACGGATGAAGACCGCCGATTTGAGCAGCCCTCAGGAGGTTGCTATTTTTGACGCTTGCCAGAGCCAGCTGAAACAAAGCGGCATTCACTTTACCAATCAGTTCCGTGCGGTCGACCTGACCATGGCCGAACCCAGCCTGGACGACACCATGCCCGACAACGAGCGCCTGACCTGGGCGCTTGAGGAAGCACTGGGTGTTGAGAAGGTGGAGATTCCCTTCTGCGTCATGGTGAAGCTTGCCCACGTTCTGCGGGAGAACGGCTTCCACGTGTGCGTGAAGGGCGAACTTCTGGGCGATACCTTCCGCTGCATGGAGATTTGCGCCCCGGAGGACACCGCGATCGTCGGATGCGCCATCGACATCGGCACCACCACGGTCACCATGGTGCTGACCGATCTGACCACGGGCAAGATCCTGGCGAAGGGATCCTCCGGCAACGGCCAGATCCGTTACGGCGCGGATGTCATCAACCGTATCATCGAGCAAGGCAAGCCCGGCGGCAAGAAAAAGCTCCAGGACGCTATTTTGAAGGAGACCCTGAACCCCATCATTGCCAATCTGTGCAAGTCCGCAGGGGTCACCTGCCCGTCCATTCTGCGCATGAGCGTGGGCGCGAATACCACCATGAACCATCTGCTGGTGGGCGTGGACGCCCAGCCGGTTCGGATGGATCCCTACATTCCCAGCTTTTTCCTGTGGAACGACCTGCTGGCGCAGGATTTGAAGCTACCTGCCAATCCCCTTGCGCCGGTGCTCATCGCCCCCAACATCGGCTCCTACGTAGGCGGCGACATCACCGCCGGTACGCTGGCCTCCGGCATCTGGGACAGCGACGCGCTGAGCCTGTTCATCGATCTGGGTACCAACGGCGAGATCGTCTTCGGCAACCGGGACTTCCTGGTGAGCTGCGCCTGTTCCGCGGGTCCTGCCTTTGAGGGCGGCGATATCTCCTGCGGTATGCGTGCCACGGACGGTGCCATCGAGGCCTGCACCGTCGACAAGGTGACCATGGAACCCACCATTTCCATCGTGGGCGACGCGGATCAGAAGGCCGTCGGCATCTGCGGCAGCGGCATCATTGACATCATTTCCGAGCTGTACCGCTGCGGGATTATCAACGCCAAGGGGCTGTTCGTTCGGGAGGGCGAGCGCGTCCGCCGGGATCATCACGGCATGGGCCGCTATGTCATTGCCTTTGAAAACGAAAGCGAGACCGGCCGGGAGGTTTCCATCAATGAAGTGGACATCGACAACTTCATCCGTGCCAAGGGCGCGATTTTCTCCGCCATCGCAACGCTGCTGCAAAGCGTGGATATGCCTGTGGAAGCCATTGAGAATGTCTATGTTGCCGGCGGCATCGGCTCCGGCATTAATATGAAGAACGCGGTGAACATCGGCATGTTCCCGGACGTGGAGCTGGAAAAGTTCCACTACATCGGCAACTCCTCCCTGTCCGGCGCTTACGCTATGGTCATGAGCGACGAAGCCGCCGCCAAGACCGCAGAGGTGGCCGCGAACATGACCTATCTGGAGCTTTCCACCTATCCCGGCTACATGGATTCCTTTGTAGCCGCCTGCTTCCTGCCCCACACGGACAAGCGGCTGTTCCCCCACTCCATTCAGGAAATGTAAGCGCTGTTCGGTGCGGGAAACGACACGACTAAGAGGAAACAACATGGAAATTGAGAACCATAAGGAAGAGATCCCCTTTGCCCATTACGCGGAGCTGTTCCGTGATCTGAACCCCGCCGCCGTGACGGCGAGACTGTCGGATGTCCGCTGGGACGGGAAGGAATTCACCCTCAGCCTTCTGGGCAGAGCCTTTGCCATTGCCCATCCGGACTATGCCATCCGCGCGCTGGACGGCGGGGCGTTGCCGCCGCTGCCCTCTCAGACGTTTTTGCTGCGCTATCTGCTGGAAAGTAAAGACGTGACCTGGCAGGGGCAGTGGAAGACCTTCCGGGAGATGCCCTGGGGGGAGATGTACATCAAGCCCTACACCGGCCGCGTACTGACCCGGGCGGCCTTCACCTTCGGCACCCGGCTGCCAAAGTTCAAGGCCGCCTGCGAAAAAATGCAGGCGCTGCCCCTGTCTCACGGGGACGCGGGCTATCAGTTCGACCTGATCGGCGGCTACCGGATGCAGATCCTGGTCTGGGAAGGGGACGACGAATTCCCTCCAAACGCCCAGGTGCTTTATTCCGATAACTTCGCGGAAGGCTTCGCCGCAGAAGACCGGGTCGTAGCGGGGGATATCCTGATCTCCACGATCAAAAGCCAAATGTAAAAGGCAGGGCGCTCAAAAAGAGCGCCCTGTTTGCGTTTACTGCAGACCCTGCTCGTAAGCCTCGATCATCTTCTTGACCATCTGGCCGCCGACGGAGCCGGCTTCGCGGGAGGTCAGGTGACCGTTGTAACCGTTGGTCAGGT
>CAKTKX010000181.1 GCA_934572365.1 uncultured Oscillospiraceae bacterium | reverse complement strand
CCCGGCTGGGACATCGTGGTGGTGGCAAGGACGAGGGCCGTGGAGGCTCCCTTTGAGAAGCTGACGGCAAGCTACCTGACCCTTGCGAAAAAAGCGGGAATTTTGAAGCCGGTACAGATACAGGATTAAACTGGGGTTATGAAAAAAATGTTTCTCAAGCTCATTCGCTTTTATCAGCGCTGGATTTCCCCGGCGTTTCCGGCACGGTGCCGGTTTCGCCCCACCTGTTCCGCTTATGCCTACGAAGCCATCAGCAAGTACGGTATCCTCAAGGGCGGCTGGCTTGCCCTGAAGCGGTTTTTGCGGTGCAATCCCTTCTACCGCGGGGATATCTACGACCCGGTACCATGACCATTGAATCTCTAAGGAGGAAAGGCAATGTTTCTCGCATTCCAATTATCGGACATCATAACCGTGCCGTTCGGGTGGCTATTGTCGGTTCTGTATGAAACGACCCACAACTACGGCGTCGCCATGATCCTGTTCGCCGTCATCGTGCAGCTGGTTCTGATGCCCCTGAACGCGAAGTCCAAGAAGAGCATGATGAAGATGTCCCGTCTGACGCCCCGGATGCAGGCCATCCAGCAGAAGTACGCGGACGACCCCCAGCGCCAGAACCAGGCCATCCAGGAGCTTCAGAAGTCCGAGGGCGTTTCCATGGGCGGCGGCTGCCTGTGGAGCTTCATTCCCATTCTGATTCTGTTTCCCCTGTTCGCCGTTATCCGCCAGCCCATTACCTACATCCTGATGCAGTCCGCCGACACGGCGAAGCAGATCGTGGAGGTCATCAAGACGGCCGCGCCGGATATGTTTACTTCCAATTCCGCTTACGAGCAGGTCGTCGCCGCGCAGCTGATCCCCCAGTACGCAGACGAACTGCGCGCCGCCATCCCCGGCATCAGCGAGACCGTTCTTGCCGGTATCAATTTCGATTTCCTGGGCATTAACCTGGGCGCTGTGCCCCAGTTCAATGTCTTCTCCGCCAGCTGGGCGTGGGACTGGGCGCACATCGGTGCGTTCCTCATCGCCCTGACCTCTGCCGCCTCTCAGCTGCTGCAGATGGTCATCAGCCAGAAGACCAACGACTCCGTCATCACCGACGAGAACGGCGTTCAGGACAAGGAGACCGCCAAGAATTCCCAGCAGAACCAGTCCATGAAGGTCATGATGTGGATGATGCCCTTGATGTCTCTGTGGATCGGCTTCACCGTTTCCGCCGGACTGTCCCTGTACTGGTTCATCGGCGGCGTGGTGAGAATGATCTCCGACCCCATTATGACCAACCACTACCGCAAGATCTACGATGCCGAGGACGCCGTGCGTCTGCAAAAGGCGTTGGAGCAGGAGCGCATCGAAGCCGAGAAGGAGCGCGTCCGCGCCGAGCGCCGTGCCGCCAACCCCGACGGCATCACCGCCAACACCAGCAAAAAGAAGCTGGAAAAGCAGCAGCGGGATCAGGAGCAGGCCGCCAAGGCTGCGGCCGCCAAGGAGTACGCCGCCCGGAAGGGCATTGCGGAGGAAGCCGCCCAGGAGGAAAACGCTCCCCTGTCCGGCGTTTCCGAGCGTCCCTTCTGCAAAGGCCGCAACTATGACCCTGACCGCTACGCGCCCAAGTCTATGGAGGAGTAAGCCATGGAAAAGTCGATTATCACTTCCGGCAAGACCATTGATCTTGCCATTGAATCCGCACTGAGCCAGCTGGGGCTGGATCGTGACAGCGTGTCCGTCACGGTGCTGCAGCAGGCAAAGTCCGGCTTCCTGGGCTTCGGCGCCCAGAGCGCCAAGGTGCAGGTGAGCTATGAGGTTCCCGACCCCGTGCCGGAGAAGGAAGAGAAGCCCAAGAGCGCTCTGGGAAGCGCCTCCCGCTCCAAGCCCAAGCCCCCCGCCGCCCCGGTGAAGAAGCCGGAAGCTCCCGAGGCTCCTAAGGCTGAGCCGCCCAAGCCCGCGCCGACCGCTCCCGCTCCCGCACCTGCAAAGCGCCCCGAGCCGCCCAAACAGGAAAAGCCCCGCGCCCCCAAGGCTCCCCGTCCGGAGAAGCCCAAGGCGCCCGCTGCCCCCAAGACCTACGCCCCTGCTGAACCCGGTTCCGTAGAGGAGAAGATCGAGGTTTTCATCAAGGGTCTGCTGGAGCATATGGATTCCAACGCCGTTCCCCACTGCTGGAAGGACGAGGGCAATACATACAAGGTTGACCTGGTAGGCGATGACTTAGGCTACCTGATCGGCCGCCGGGGCGACACCCTGGACGCCATCCAGCATCTGACCAACTACACCGTCAACCGGGATGTGGAAGGCCATATCCGCGTCAACGTGGATGCGGAGTGCTACCGGGAAAAGCGGGAGGAGAGCCTGCGCCGCTACGCCCGGAAGAAGGCGCAGCAGGTGCTGAAAGCCCGCCGCCGCACCACCCTGGAACCCATGAACGCCTACGAGCGCCACGTGATCCACGCGGCTCTGCAGGACATGGAGAACATCACCACCCACTCCACCGGCGTAGAACCCAACCGCCGCGTTGTGATCGAGTACGTGAGATAAGCAGAAATCGGCACCTGCCGCAAGCGGGTGCCGATTTTTTGCTGCAAAAAACATTTGAAATTTCCCGCCCCATCCGTTATAATAAGCGTACAGCGTGTGGCGTTTCTGCGTAAATCCGGTTGCAGAAGCGCCGCGCGCATTTTTTGCGGAAATGGGTGAGAGACGGAAAGTGGCCGAAAAGGATATCGACAAATCGTGTGGCAGAAATGCGTAAGTCCGGATTCTAGCGGACTTACGCAATTTTTTTGTTTCAAAGAAAGGTGAATGATATGGAAACAGGAAATCAGTTTTTGGGAACGGAGCGTGTCGGCAAGCTCATGCGACAGTACGCCGTTCCCTGCATTATCTCGCTGCTGGTGGGGGCATTGTATAACATCGTTGACCAGATCTTCATTGCCAATGCCAGCTACTTAGGCTCCTACGGCAACGCGGCCAATACCGTCGTTTTCCCGCTGACGGTGGTCGCCCTCGGTATCGCCGTGTTCATCGGCGACGGCTGCTGCGCCTTTGTGAGTATCGCCCTGGGGCGCAATGCTCAGGAGGACGCCCATAAGTCCGTGGGCAATGCCGTCGTTCTCTGCGTGGCAAGCAGCCTTGTGCTGACGGCGGTTTATCTGATCTTCAGCGAACCCATCCTCGCCCTGTTCGGTGGCACGGTCAACGGGGAAACCTATGGGTTTGCAAAGGAATACTTCTTCTATATCACATTGGGCGTCCCGTTTTACATGTTCGGGCAGGCCATGAACCCGGTCATCCGCAGCGACGGAAGTCCCAAATTCGCCATGGTCGCCACCGTTTCCGGCGCGATTGCCAATGTGATCCTCGACCCCATCTTTATTTACGGCTTCCACTGGGGCATGATGGGCGCGGCGGTGGCTACCGTGATTGGTCAGGTGCTGACGGCGGCGCTCTCCATCTGGTATCTGCGGC
>CAKTKX010000180.1 GCA_934572365.1 uncultured Oscillospiraceae bacterium | reverse complement strand
TTGCACTGTCTGGTGATCAATTACTCCGGCCTGAAGGAGGAACGGCTGTCGGCGGCGCTGGCGGCGATTTCCGGGGAGCTGGCGTAGATTTCCCTTGCCTTTTCCCGGGTCGGAGGGTATAATAAGCGGAAGAAGATATTTGCAGGGGAGGGACAGATATGGCCGTTTCGCAGTCGTCATACCGTGGGTGCCTGCTGGGACTGGCAGTGGGGGACGCCATGGGATACACCGTGGACAACCGCAGCTGGCAGGAGATTCAGGAGGACTACGGCCCCAACGGTCTGCTGGGCTACGATCTGGTCAACGGCTATGCCGACGTCACTTCCTATACCCAGCTGGCGGCGTTCACCTGCAACGGTCTTCTGTTCGGCCTGACCCGGGGGCAGATGCTGGGGAAAATGGCGCCCTTCATCAAATACGTGGGCATGAGCAGCCGGGAATGGGCTGCCTCTCAGCGCCCCTGGGGACGCCCCACCCGGAATTACTGCTGGCTTTTGCGGAAAGCCGAGCTTTGCCGCCGTCACTGCATGGACACCCGGATGCTGGACACCCTGAGCCGCCCCACGCTGGGAACCCCCGAAACTCCCGCCAATAATTACGACGGCCCCGGCGGCATCACCACCGCCATCGGCGTGGGGCTGTTTTTCCACGAAGACCGCACCGACCAGCATGAGATCGACCTGCTGGGGGCGGAAGCCGTGGCGCTGACCCAGGGAAATCCTTCGGCGTTTCTCTCCGGGGCGGTGCTGGCGCACATCATAAGCCGTCTCATCCGTCAGCCCCACCTGCCCCTGAAACGGCTGGTGGTGGAGTCCGTGGAGGCCATGAAAGAACAGTTCGGCCACCAATACAGTCAGGCCTTCGAGGTCGCCACATTGGTGCGTCACGCCATCACCTACTCGGAATCCCCCAATCTCAGCCCTGTGGACGTTATGGAGCGCTTGGGCTGTGACAGCGCCGCGCAGGTGCTTGCCGGGGCAATTTACACCTGCCTGACCAACTCCACCGACTTTGACAGCGCCATGATCGCGGCGGTGAACCATTCCGGACGCAGCGCTGGCGTGGGCGCCGTCACCGGCGCCATTCTGGGGGCGCGGCTGGGGGAGGAAGCCCTGCCGGACTTCTATATTGAGTGCCTGGAGCCTGCGGATGTCCTGCGGGAGCTGGCGGACGACCTGTACACCGGCTGCCCCATGGAGCGGGGCAACAAGCTCTTTGATCTGGACTGGGACTACAAGTACCTCCACGGCGGGCAGTGAATCGAAAGTGAATACATCCCCTCTCCGAGACATAGGATGTCCCAGGGAGGGGATGTTTTTTGCGAAAGCGGGATTTATTAATCTTATTGGCGGCGCTGACCGCGGCGGCGGTAACGGCCGTAGGGATTTTCTCGGGCAGTGCGCTGCCCACGGGGTCATGGGGGCTGAGCTTCCGGCAGGAGGGCGCGCCGCCCATCGGCAACGCCGGGATCGACCAGTTAAAACGGTACGACGCCGCGTACATCGGCAACACGTCGGAAAAAGTGCTGTACCTGACCTTTGACGCGGGCTACGAAAACGGCTGTACGGAAAAAATTCTGGACACGCTGGAAAAGCACAACGTCAAGGCCGCCTTTTTCCTGGTGGGCAACTACATCGAGAAAAACGCCGATCTGGTGCGCCGGATGGCGGAGGAAGGGCATACCGTGGGCAACCACACCATGCACCACTACGACATGAGCAAGATTTCCGAAAAGGCGGCGTTCGCCAAGGAGCTGCAAGACCTGGAAGCGCTGTACAAGGACACCACCGGCCGGGACATGCCAAAATACTACCGTCCGCCCCAGGGAATCTACAGCGAGGAGAATCTGCGCATGGCGCAGGAGCTGGGCTACCGGACGGTTTTCTGGAGCCTTGCCTACGTGGACTGGAACAACGACTCCCAGCCCACCCGGGAGCAGGCCTTTGCCAAGCTGCTGCCCCGGACGCATCCCGGCGCGGTGGTGCTGCTCCACTCCACCTCCAGAACCAACGCGGAAATCCTCGACGAGCTGCTGACCAAGTGGGAGGAAGAGGGCTACCGCTTCGCCACGGTGGAGGAATTGTTTGCGTCATGACCGGAAACATGTGCCGCCGCAAAGCTGAGCTTTGCGGCGGCAATTTCAGGTCTTGCGAATGAACTTTTCCTTGCACCGGGGGCAGGTGATGGCGATTTTCCCCTTTCCTCTGGGGACGCGCACCAGCTGACGGCACTTGGGGCAGTCGAAGTAGCGGTTCTGTCTGTCCTTCAGGCGGGTGAAAAACTGGAGGAATTTCCGGTTTTCCTGGTACCGCCTGTAAGTGTTCCGGGACAGGGTGCGGAAAATCGCCCAGATCATCAGGCCGTAGCTCAGCGCCCAGAAAATGATATTCGCCGGCATCGCCTTGACCCACACCGACAGCAGGCTGCAAAACAGACCTGTGGATAAAATCACCATATTCAGCCGGTCGGTGCCGTAGCGTCCGGCCATAAAGCTGCGCAGTCCCGCCGAGAGCCTCGCGGAAAACTGCCGAAACCAGCTGCTGATTCCATTCATCATAAAAATCACCTTTGCCAGAGAAATGCTTATTCCCTATTATATTGCAAAAAGCGGCGAATGCAACCGCTTACGGCCAAAGTTAACGGAATGTTTAAGATTGCATTAAGGCAGCACCGCACAATTCGGCAAGAAATCTTGGTCAGGATTTTTGCTCCAATTCAAAGTTCCGAAAATGGAGGAATACTGTATGTATTTCCCGCTTTCGGAACTGCGGAAGTGGAGCAAAAAGACGGCTGAGACTCGCAGGCGCAATTGTGCGGTGCTGCCTTTAGCACCCAAAACCGGATAATTCCTCTTGGCGCGGCGCGAAAAATGTGGTATACTGTAGCGAAAGAACGCGGGAAAGGAGGCGGGTCATGGAAACCGTTGACAATTTGCAGGACGAATCTGCCGAGACTGCGGCGTCGGAAGGCATGCCGCCGCTCAGGCCGGGCGAGCCCGTCCCGGAGGAGGACGTTTCCATCGAAACGTCCACGGTGATCTTAGACGAAATTTACCCGCCGGAACTGCCCGCCCCGCCGAAAAAACGAATTCGGGCGGAGTGGATCCTGGCCGCCATCGCTCTGCTGGCTGCGGCGGCACTGGCATGGGTGGCGATCCTGTGCCGTCCCTATTACAGAGCCGCGGACGACCCGGAAGCCCTGGTGGTGCGCCGGCATCACGAGGAAATGACGGAGCCGCCGACTGCCCCGGAGCCGGAAACGGAGCCGGAGGAAACGGAACCAACCGCCGAGCCGACCGTCCCCCCGGATCCGAATCCCTACGGGCGTCTGGATTTCCAGTACAACAAACACAATTACCTCACCTGCCTGCGTACCGACAGCTATTCCGGCGTGGACGTCTCCGCGTTTCAGGGGGACATCGACTGGAAGAAGGTCGCCCGTTCCGGCATTGATTTTGCCATCATTCG
>CAKTKX010000179.1 GCA_934572365.1 uncultured Oscillospiraceae bacterium | reverse complement strand
TCATCGCCCACCGCTTAAGCACCATCCGCAACGCCGACCGCATCATCTCGATTTCCGACGGCGTCATCACGGAATGCGGCACCCACGACGAGCTGCTCAGGAAGGGCGGCATTTACGCTGAGCTGTATAAGACGCAGAACGCGCTGGCGTTGGAAGCGCTCAGGCAATGAACGGTTATCCGACGATTGAAGAGGCCGAGACGCTCCTACGGGAAGCGGAGAACTGCAATCCCGGCCTGTGGGGGAACCACAGCCGGGTAGCTGCCCGGTGCGCGGAGAAAATCGCGGTCGCCGCAGAGATGGACAGGGAACAGGCGTATGTGCTGGGGCTGCTCCATGACATCGGGCGCAGGTTCGGAATCCGGCATCTGGGGCATGTTTCCGACGGCTACCGTTATATGACGGAGCTGGGCTACCCTGCTGTTGCCCGAATCTGCCTGACCCATTCCTTCAACCTTCCCACGCTGGACGTGTACGTCGGCAAGCGGGACATTACGCCCGAACAGCAGGGAGAAATACAGACGCTGCTCGACGGCATTCAATATGACGATTATGACCGCCTGATTCAGCTTTGTGACTGCCTTGCGGGGACGGAGGGCGTCATGGATATGGAAGCGCGGATGGCGGATGTGAAGCGCCGCTACGGCTTCTATCCCCAGGAAAAATGGGACGCCAATATGAAGCTGAAACGCTATTTTGAGGAAAAGGCCGGGAAGGACATTTACGAAATCGTCGGGAAGCCTGTGTAAGGGCGGCCTGTGACAATTTTACGGAGGTGAGACACTTGAAGCAGGAGTACAAAGCGCTGTATGAAAAATTCGGTCTGAACGTGGTTTACTATCGGAAGCGGAAATGGCTTGCCCAGTTACAGCTTGCGGAGCTGGTGGATATCGATAGGAGCCATATCAGCGCGATAGAGCTGGGGAATGTGGGTGTCTCGCTGGACGTGATTTTCAGACTGTGCGAGGTTCTGGAAATTACGCCGAAGGAGCTGTTTGATTTTCGATGAGCAAGCTGGATTATTCGCCGCTGTGGGCGACCATGAAAGAAAAGGGAATCAGCCAATACCGGCTGCTGAAATGCGGCGTGGACAATAAAACCCTCGACACGCTCAAAAAGGGCGGCAATATCACATTGCTGACCCTGGAAAAGATATGCTCCATTCTCGACTGCACACCAAATGACGTTGTGCGTTTCACAAAATAGCGCCGCCTTGCAATGGGCGGGGCGCATCAGACAGTTAACAGGCACAGCGGGATCATCTGCTGTGTCTGTTTTTGCATCATTGAATGCGATCACCTCTTACCTCCCTTGCTTCCCCTCTCCGGCTTCGCTTCGCTCGGCCACCGCTCCCAGAGGGAGAGGCAAGAGAGGTGCGGTGCATCAAAGACAAAATATGCCCGCTGCTTAAAGCAGCGGGCATTTGCTATGCTCAGGTCGGGTCGTAGTTGACGATGATGTCATGTTCTCTCAGGGCGGCAACATCGGAGATGGGGTTGCCGAACACATTTACCTGCACCAGGCGGTAGCAGTCGGCAAGGGAATCAATGTTGCTGATCTGGTTGTAATCCATATAAATATAGGTCAGGGATTCCATTTTGCTCAGATTGTCCAGACTGGTCACCGCATTGTAGGCGCCGTCAATGACCTGGAGCTTGCAGCCCTCCGGCCATTCAGGCAGCGCCGTGACCTGGTTGGAGGAGAAGACGAACCGCTCCAGATTGACCAGCGTGGAAAGAGCGGAGATATCCGTCAGGGTGTTGCTGGAAATATCCAACTCAACCAGGGTCGTGCAGACGGCCAGAGGGGAGACATCCGTCAGCGTGTTGTGGTTCACGGACAGATAGGTCAGCACTTGCAGGCCGCTCACGCCGTCCAGACTGGTGAGCTGGTTGTTGTCTGCCAGCAGGGTCGTCAGCCGGACGCAGCTGGCCACGGGGGCAAGAGTGGCCAGGGCGTTGTAGGAAACGTCCAGGGTTTGCAGGTTGGTAAGACCCGCCAGCGCGTCGAGACTGGTTACGGCGTTGTGCTGGAGGTTCAGCTCGGTCAGGGTGGTCATGGAGGACAGTACGTCCAGATTCCGGATGGTGTTTTCCCCCAGATTCAGATAGGTAAGGCTCTTGGCGCCGGACAGCTTTTCAATGGTACTCAGGCCGCATTCCACCATGGTCAGCTCGGTCAGAGAGGGGAGCCCCGCAATGACGGACAGCTCGTCCGGGCTGAACCGGCTGCCGCTGAGGTCAAGGGTCGTGAGCTTGGTCAGAGAGGACAGGCTTTCCAGAGAATCGATGTCCTGATTGTTGATGACCAGCGTTTCGAGATAGGGCATGAACGTCAGGTCGGTGTAGACCTTCGTTTCCTCGGGAACGGTGAACTCCGTGATCTGCCACAGCTGGCTGGTGTAGACGCTGTCGCCGTCTCTGGTGCCGGTCACCTGCCGCAGAGCCGCTTCCATGGCCGGGTCGGCAAACTTGACCTCTTCGATGACGCCGGTCACGGTGTAGCCCAGAACCGTCAGGGGACTGACGAGACCATTATCGTCCACGGCAATGGCATAAATGGTCGTCTCACCGGCGGGAAGGGTAATGGGGCTTTCGTAAACAGGGTTCTGCACGGAGGGATATTCGCCGTCGGTGGTGTAGTAGAGCTTTCCGGCGGCGTACAGGGTGACGTCAATATACTGGCTGTAGTAGCCCGGCTCATAGTTGCTGATGGGGGCGTCAGGCCGCTGCGCTTCGATCTCGGCCTTGATCTCCGGGTTCGTGATCTTGTCCAGCAGAGAGACGGCATCCAGCAGCTTGTCCTGCTCCACGTAGGTCTTGCACAGGGCGGTGAACAGCTCGGCGCTGGGTTCGGAATTGATGGCGTTGGTCAGGGTATACTCGGCCTTGGTGTAGTTGCCGTCGGCCTTATACAGGTTCGCCAGCTCGATGGCCACGTTCTCGTCGTGGTTGGAGAAGTTGTAGGCAAGGTCATAGAACCAGGAGGACAGGCGGGAATTGCCGTGAAGGTCATTGTATCGAGCCTGGGTCAGCAGGAAATCCCGGGTGAACCCTCGGTCATAGGTAAACAGATACCAGCCGATGCTGGCAATGATCAGTACCGCCAGCAGGAGCGGCACCAGAACGCGGATAAACTTCTTCATAAAATTGCTCCATTCCAATGGAATTTCAAGAAATTATACAACAAAACGGCGATAAAGTCAAGCATACGGGGAAAAGTTGCGGTTTAACGGAACTTTCGGGCATATTGAAGCTGAAAATGGACGGTGCGGGACGCTTGACAGGGATGATAAAATATGCTATAGTAGTATAAAATAATACTTGTGGAGGAACTATGAAACAGAACGCGATCATCCGCCTGGCAGACAGACCGGAATAAAAGGAATCCATGGCGCAGGGCGACGGGGAGCCGGATTTGACCAGACTGTACATCCACGAAGCATAAAATTTCGGCTGCTGCGGGAAACCCGCGGCAGCCGATTTATCATTTTGCCTGTTTCATGG
>CAKTKX010000178.1 GCA_934572365.1 uncultured Oscillospiraceae bacterium | reverse complement strand
CAATTTCTTCTTTTATCAAACTTCCTACACTTGAAAAGTGCGAACATAAAAACAGTTCCATCCATATCCTCCTTAATTAATCCCGATCTGCCGACCCGGCATTCCGTACAGCACACCGTCAATCCCTGTAAAAATAAAAATCACATTTATCGCTGCCCCGGCCGATCGTGCCTTGCCGCTGGAAGGTGATGCTGCACATATCTCCGTAGACGCGGTCGTCGCTCAGGCAGAACGTTGCCGTCAGCTCCTTGCAGCCCAGCAGTCCGCAGTACTTCGCATAGGGGCATTGCAGGACGTCAACCCGGTAATGCCTGCTGTCGGATTCTTTTTCTACGAACCGGAATCCCGCGTCTCCGCTGAACGCGGTGCCGATCATCTTGTGGAAAATCTTGAAGAAAAGAGGCCGGACAAAGGGGATTTTCGTTGCGATATGCAGGCGCTTCCGGTCAGGCTCTACGCCGATCCTTACGGATTCCTCTATCAGGCCGATGGCTTCTTCCTGAGGGATATATTTGACCATTTGCAGATAAATCGCCGCCCGGGGGAAGATCATCTGCTCGGTATGCAATTTCTCTTTTGGGGGCAAATCTTTATATTTGTCGCACAGTTTGTTGCAGAGGGCTACTGTGTCATCCAGCAGAGCATCCGTCTGCTCCCCGCCTAGCTTTTTCCCAGTTCACCCAAGAGGTAGGAGAAACCGCCAAGCTTTTCATAATACCGTTTATCCACCATAATTCCACACCCCTCCGCAAATTCCGGTTTGTTTATCCGGATTTCAGTATAGCACACGTAAAACCCGATAGCAAGAGGCCGAAAAACTCCCGCGTGCCGTAAGCACGTGGGAGTCTCCATGATTATTTCTTCTTTTCCTCCACCGGCGGGTTGATACGCGCATCGATACGCTCCAGCGCGTAGACCATGCTTTCCTTCGCCGACTGGCTGACCTTGTCCAGGTAGTTTTCCTCCCAAGCTTCCACGGTCTTGTCGATGCGCACCACCCGGCGGTAGCCGTCGGCGCTTTCCGCCTCGCTGACCGTGTAAATGGGGGTGTAGCTGTAACTCGTCACCTTTGTGGTGCCGGTGCTGGAATCCTTGGTGATCTCCAAATCCAGAATGATGGAGTAATTGGTGCCGCCCCGGGAGGCGTCGCCGAAGAAGTCCCCCAGAGAATAGGCCACCAGCGTGCCTGCCAGCTCATCGTACTCGATGGCCTGCACCGTGTGGGGGTGGGTGCCCAGAATAACGTCCACACCCTGCTTTTTCATCAGGTTGACAATGCTCTTCTGGGTATCGCTGATGTCGTCATTGTATTCGCTGCCCCAGTGGAGCAGGGCGATGGTGATGTCCGGCTTTTCCGCTTCCACGGCTTTCAGAATGCTGGTGATGCGGGTGCGGTCGATCTTGTCGTAGGTGCTGGCGTAGTCCTCATAGAGAATGTTCACCAGATTGTCGTTTCCGGCGGGAAGTCCCCGGCCGCCCAAGCCCTTGGTGAAGGCCACGAAGGCCACCTTCACGCCCTGGGCTTCCGTGATGGTGTAGCCCTTGGACTCCCGGAACTCGGACTCCGAAGCGAACGCGCCCACCGGCTCCAAACCCGCCGCCCGGATGTTTTGCAGGGTGGAGGTCAGGCCGATCAGGCCGTTGTTGATGGTGCAGGAATTGGCCATCTGGATCAGGTCGACGCCCGCGTTGCGCAGACCCTCCAGCAGCTCCCGGGGAGCGGAGGTGGTCTCACTGCCATAGGGTTCGCCGCAGATGTTGCCCTCCAGATTCAACACCGTCAGATCCGCGTCGGACAGAGTGGACGCCACGTCCATGAAGGCGCGGGTGTAATTGTAACCGCCTACGGCCACACCGGCGTTGATCACATTGTTGGTGACGTTCAGGTCCCCCGCCGCCTTGATGTGGATGGTGGTTTTGGTGCTTTTCTGGGTGCGGGTGGCCGGTTCCGTGGCCTGGGTGGGCTTCTGGGTAGGGCGGGTCTCCGCCGCTACTGTCGTCTGGGGACTGTCGGGACGGCCGGTGAGAAACACGATCCCCGCCGTACACAGCACCAGCACCACCGCCGCCAGAATCAGCGTGATCCGCAGGCGCTTGGCCTCGGCCTGCTGCTTTCTGCGCTGGGCTTCCCGCTTTTCACGGCGTTTATTCATTTCATCGTCGTGCAGCGGCATGGTGCTTCCCTCCAATTAAATGATTTCCTATTATAGCGCATTTCGCGGCATAAAACAAGGGGTTATTCCCCAAAGTAGGCTCTCGTTTCCCCGGCGTTGCGGTGAATCTCCTCTTTCAGGTCGTCCAGAGAGGGAAATTTCCGCTCCGGGCGGAGAAAACGGTAAAATTCCAGCGTGATTTCCCGGCCGTACAGGTCGCCGTCGTAGTCCAGGATCCACGGCTCCACCGTGACATTGCGCCCCTCCACCGTGGGTCGGACGCCGACATTGGTCACGGCGCAGTAGCGCCTGCCCTCCACAATGGCGCGGCAGGCGTAGACGCCGAATTTCGGCTCTGCCAGCCCCTCCGGCAGACGCAGATTCGCGGTGGGGATGCCTAATCTGCGTCCCAACTGGTGTCCGTGGACGACGGAACCACTGAGAATGTGGGGATGTCCCAGGAACTTGACGGCGGTTTCCATGTCCCCCGTCTCGATCTGGTGGCGAATGTAGGTGCTGGACACCCGGATGCCGTCAATCATCTGGTCTTTTACCACGGCGCTGGCAAGCCCCTGCTCCCGGCAGAATTCTTCCAGAGCGTCCGCGTTTCCCTCGCCCCGGTAGCCGAAACAAAAGTCCTCGCCGCAGACGAAACCGGCGGCGGCGTAATCCCGTATGAGCATGTGGAGGAAATCCCGCCACGGCATGGTGTGCATTTCCTCGTCAAAGGGCAGCGTCACCACCCGCTCCATGGAAAAACGCTCCAAAAGGAGCTTCTCCCGGTCGTGGGGCGTATTGATGAGGGGCGGGGTGCTTCCCAGCACCAGCGTATCCGGATGGGCGGCAAAGGTCACGACCCCGGCGCGGCAGGTATTTTCCCGCGCCAGACGTTTGCACCGGTCAAGCAGCGCGGCATGACCTACGTGTACCCCGTCGAAAAAACCCAGGGCATAAATCGTCTTGTTCATTGGTTCACCTGACAGGAGCGGAAGCTTGTGGCTTTCCGTTCCGTCCTTTTATTTATTGTACGTCGAAAAAGCTCTTTATGGTTGACATAACGGTGTCTTCCACCTTCGCCAGCATGAGAAATTCTCCCGACTGGCTATAGGCGCGGTAGGTTCCGCCGGGGAGGGTGACGGAAAAGGCGTTGCCGTTGCGGCATCGCTTTTCCTGATTGGCGGTGAGCTTCACTGCGGGATATCCCCGGAACATGGTGTCCACGTCCCGCAGATAGGTTTCCGGCTCCGGCGATTCCAGCATCTGCTGTAAGGGGACGGCCTCGGCAATGGTGTATTCCCCGGCCTGCGTCCGGCGCAGCGCCTGCATACATCCGCCGCAGCCCAGGGCTTCGCCGATGTCCGCGCACAG
>CAKTKX010000177.1 GCA_934572365.1 uncultured Oscillospiraceae bacterium | reverse complement strand
GAGATCGTCTCCTACGGCGCCGGCGCCATCTGCCTGGGCTTCCCCGTTGTCTCCAACGAGACCGAGAACATGTTCCGCGTTCCCAAGTCCCTGATTCAGCAGCTGGATACCTCCAAGTGGAACGCCACCTCTCTGGAAGCACGGGACATCAAGCTGAAAATCACCAACATCGACATCCCCGTGGCCTTCGCCACCGCGTTCGAGGGCGAGATCATCCGCCGCGGCGACATGCAGGTGGAAGTGGACGGCTCCCGCGTGGACTGCTTCGAGCTGGTGCAGACCCGGGACGCTTCCGAGGTGGAGGATCACAAGATCGTTGTGGACGGCCCCGAGATTGACGAGATCCCCGTTGGCTCCAAGATCTCCCTGAGCTACACCGTGGAAGTCGCCGGCAAGGCCATGCAGCCCGACTTCGAGTCCGTCATGGAGCGTAAGATCCACTCCTGGATCAACTGCATCGAGGGCGTTATGCACACCGGTCAGCGCGACATGATCCGCGTCCGTATTTCCAAGTCCGACTTTGAGGCCGGCTTCAAGTTCAAGCACCTGGGCGAAGTGCTGTACGCCAAGGTCAAGAGCGAGTTCGAGGCCGTCGTGGACAAGTGCCAGGTCACCATCGTGGTCAATCCCGAGAAGAACGCCGCTCTCCGCGCCGCTGCCAACGAAGTGTTCGACAAGCGTGACGCCCGTCTGGCTTCCATGACCGACGAGTCCGTGGATCAGTACTACACCTGCATCATGTGCCAGGCCTTCTCCCCCAGCCACGTGTGCATCGTCACTCCCGAGCGTCTGGGTCTGTGCGGCGCCGTGTCCTGGCTGGATGCCAAGGCCACCAAGGAACTGGATCCCGCCGGTCCCTGCCAGCCCATCCTCAAGGAAGGCTGCACCGACGAGAAGCTGGGCCGCTACGCCACCGTGGACGAGGCCGTCAACAAGTACTCTCACGGCGCTCTGGAGCATGTTACCCTGTACTCCCTGTTCCAGGATCCCATGACCTCCTGCGGCTGCTTCGAGTGTATCTGCGGCGTCGAGCCTGTTACCATGGGCGTCGTCATCACCTGCCGTGAGCATGCGGGCATGACCCCCCTGGGCATGACCTTCTCCGAGATGGCTTCCATGACCGGCGGCGGCGTGCAGACCCCCGGCTTCATGGGTCACGGCAAGCACTTCATCGCCTCCCACAAGTTCATCGCCGCCGAAGGCGGCCCCGGCCGTATTGTCTGGCTGCCCAAGATCCTGAAGGATCAGATGCGCGAGCGCCTGGACAAGACCGCTCTGGAAATGTACGGCGTAGAGAACTTCACCGACATGATCGCCGATGAAACCATCTGCACCGAGGATCCCGAGCAGCTGCTGAACTTCCTGTCCGAGGTGGGCCACCCCGTCCTCAGCATGGAACCCTTCGATATGTAATCTCCAAAAAATGGGGGAGCGGTTTTACCGCTCCCTCAAACTGTCCCCAAAGGCCAGCGGCCTTTGGGGACAAAGGGAATTGCAGTCTGCTGCGCACACTCCGCAGCCTGAGAGGTATTTTGCGTCAGGTACATGCCCTGACGCAAAATGATTTAATTTTATTTGCCGCCTGCTGGCGGCTTGTCTCTGCGAGGCTTTTGAATATTGATGGGCGCCCGGAACGGGCGCCCATTCTTTGCTTAGCAGCCGCAGCCGCAACCGTTATTGTTGTTCTCGCAGCCGTTCCAGCCGCCGCAGTTGCAGAACAGAAGGATCAGAATGACGATCCACCACCAGTTGTTGTTCAGGCAGCCGCACAGACCGTTGTTGTTGCACATAGAAGTTACCTCCGATATCGAATTTTGAGCTTTGCCGCTCATTCCATCGTATTCCGGAGACGAAAAAATGTGCAGTGGGCAGGCGCACCGCGAAAAATATCCCGCAGAGGGCGCTCGCCGGCGCACCCTATACGGAAAAGTCCCCGGCAGGCATACCGCTTGCCGGGGACGAATGCTATTTTGGGTACGGTTCTTTCCTGCCGGTCTGCCCCAGCAGATAGTCGATGCTGACGTGGTAGAAGTCCGCCAATGCGCGAAGCACCTCCGTGGGAATGTCCCGCTTGCCGGTCTCGTAATTGGAGTAGCAAGCCTGGGTGCAGTGAAGCAGCCGCGCGATGTCCTCTTGCTTGAGGTCGTGATCTTCACGAAGACTCCGAATGCGTTCGTACATGGCTTACACTCCTTATACTGAACTCCAATTAAAATCAAAATTTTAATCAGAACAGTATTAATCCAGATGCTCTCCCTCGTCCCGGTAGGCGCTTTCCAGCGGGGAGGCGGCGTTGGCCTCGGATTGGTACCTGCCGACCACCTTTGCGGCCAGGTCTACCGGAAGCAGCGTTCCCGCGCCGGCGACGCAGCCGCCGGGACAGGCCATGCCCTCCAGCAGATAGCCCTTGTATCTGCCCGCCTTGGCCATCAGCATCAGCTTGCGGCATTCCCGCAGCCCCTCCGCCCGGGCGGTCTTGACCTCCAGCTCCGGATGCTCCTGACCGATGAGCGCCGTCACCGCACCGGCGACACCGCCGGATACGGCGAAGCCGCGGCCGGCGGCGGTGCCTTCGTTCAGGGCGTTCTCCTCGGGAACCGCGGCAAAGTCCACACCCTTGGCCTCGAACATGCCCTGCAATTCCTCAAAGGTCAGCACGAAATCCACGTCGGAGCGGATGTCCGCCCGGATGGCCTCCAGCTTTTTCGCGGCGCAGGGGCCGACGAACACCACCTTGCAGCCGGGAAGCTCCTTCTTCACCAGCCGGGCGGTGAATACCATGGGGGTCAGGGTCATGGAGATTTTCTTCATTTCTCCGGGGTACAGCTTCTCGATCATGGAGTGCCAGGCGGGACAACAGGAGGTCGCCATATAGTCCTGCTGCTCCGGCACCTTTTCCAGGAAGTCCTTGGCTTCCTCAATGGTACACATATCCGCGCCCACGGCGACCTCCACCACCCGGTCAAAGCCCAGCACCTTCATGGCGCTGACGAATTTGCCGGGGGTGGAGAGCTTGCCGAACTGGCCGATGAATGCGGGGGCGACGATGGCGATGACCCGGTCGCCCTTGAGAATGGACTGAATGACCTGGAAGATCTGACCCTTGTCCACAATGGCGCCGAAGGGGCAGGACACCAGACACTGTCCGCAGGCGACGCACTTATCCTGATGGATGACGGCCTTGCCATGCTCGTCGGAGCCGATGGCGTCCATACCGCAGGCCGCCTGACAGGGGCGTTCCATGTGGATGATGGCATGGTAGGGACAGGCGTTTGCGCATTTGCCGCACTTGATGCACTTCTCCGGGTCAATATGGCTTTTGCCGTTGACGAAGGAGATCGCACCCTTGGGACAGACCTTCTGACAGGAGGCGGCCAGACAGTTCTGGCAGTTTTCCGTTACCCGGTACTGATTTGTAGGGCAGGCGTGGCAGGCGTAGGGGATGATGTTGATCAGCGGCGGCTCGTAATACTGCTCGGCAATGGCGGCGGCGTCCATGCCCTCGGTCATCAGGCTGCGGGTCTGGAT
>CAKTKX010000176.1 GCA_934572365.1 uncultured Oscillospiraceae bacterium | reverse complement strand
TTCTCCTTCGGGGTTTCCTCCACAGGTTCCTGAGGTTTTTCCTCCGGGGTCTGCTTCTTTACTTCTTCTGTTTCCTTTTTTGCCACGTCTGTGACCTCCTGTCCATTTGCAGGGTGGGGGAAAATCTCCGCTTTTGCGGTTCGGGGATTTTCCCCAGCCCTGCCTGTTTGATTCTATCCTTCCTTCGGCGGCTCCGGCAATTTGGGCTGCTGGGGCTGCTCGGGCTTGCCGAACATCTTGCTCAGGCTCTCGGCGAAGTAGCTCAGGCGCGCCGTCACCTTTGCGTAATCCATTCGGGTGGGGCCGACCACGCCGATCATGCCCTGCATTCCGTCGCCGATGTCGAATTTGGTCATCACGACGGAGGTGTCCTTCAGTTCATCCGCCACGTTTTCGGGGCCTACCAGCACCTTGGTGCCGCTCGCGCCCTCCATGACGGCGGGGAGGTTTGCCAGCGCCTCTTCGTCGATGGAATCCATCACCCGCTGGGCTTTGTCCACATCCCGGTATTCCGGCAGGCTCAATAGCCTTGCCTGTCCGGTGACGGCCACGCTGGTGGAATCGCTGTTTTTCAGCGTCTCCTGGGTGAAGTCCAGGATCACCGGCACCAGGCTTGCCGCGGCGCCCGCCGAACGCATCACTTTTTCCATCAGTTCGGCGGTGAAGCCCTCCAGGGGAATGTCCGTCATGCTGGCGTTCAGCACCGCGCTGAGGAGCTTCAAATCCGTTTCGCCCACATTCAGGGGCAGCTTGATGAGCTTGTTCACCACCTGCTCGCCGCCCAGCATCAGCACCAGAATGAAGCTTCCCTGTCCGGCCAGGATCAGGTCGAACCGCTTGACGCAGGCGCTGCCCTGCCGGGACGCGGCGGAGATGGCGGGAAGATCGGTGGCCTGGGATACCAGCTTTGCCACCTTTTCCACCATTTTATCCACCCGCTGCATCTTTTCCTCAATGGCGCTGCTGATGGACTTCGTTTCGTCAATGGACAAGCGGTAATCCATCATCAGCTCGTCAACGTACAGCCGGTAACCGGCGGCGGAGGGGATGCGGCCCGCGCTGGTGTGGGGCTGCTCCAGATAACCCATGGCGGTCAGCTCCGCCATTTCGTTGCGGATGGTCGCGGAGGAATACTTCATGTCCGGCAGCTCGGTAATGGCCTTGGAGCCCACCGGCTCCGCCGTGCGGATATACAGATCCACCACCGACCGCAGAACCTTCTTTTTCCGCTCTGTCAGTTCCATCGTATCCCTCCTTCTCGTTTTATCTTTAGCACTCCATCTCTCTGAGTGCTAAGCACACTATACCGCAGAGTGCCAAAAAAGTCAATAGGTCGTTTTTGAATTATTCTTGAACATTTCGGAAAATTGGGGCGGTTTTGGAAATCTCTCCCCGGGTTTGCCCCGGGAAAAGCGCTTGGAATGTGAAATACCCTTGAATTTTTCTTGAATTCTCCCTCCGGGGGTGGAAGTTTTCGTTTCTTTGTGCTATACTGTACGATACAGTATTGTGCGGGGGTCTGCCCCGAAACCGATTTTTGGAGAGAGAGCTTATGCTGGAATTATTGGCGCCCGCCGGGTCAATGGAGGCTCTGCGCGCGGCCGTTCAGAACGGCGCTTCCGCCGTGTATCTCGGCTGCGGCGCATTCAACGCGCGGCAAAGCGCGAAAAACTTTACTCCCCAGACGCTGGTGGAGGCCATTAAATACTGCCATGTCCGGGGCGTGCAGGTTCACCTGACCCTCAATACCCTCGTCTCCGACCGGGAGATGACGGAGGCGGGGGAGCTGATCCGCCACGCGGCACAAAATAATATCGACGCCTTTATCGTTCAGGACTTGGGCGTGGTGCAGCTGTGCCGTCAGATTGCCCCCGGCGTTCCCATCCACGGAAGCACCCAGATGACCGTCCACTCTCTGCCCGGCGTGCTGCTGTGCGCCGCCATGGGCATGAAGCGGGTCGTCCTCAGCCGGGAGCTGAGCCGGGAGGAGATCCGCTACATCTGCGCCAACTCTCCCATTGAAATTGAAGTCTTCGTCCATGGCGCGCTGTGCATGTGCTATTCCGGCCAGTGCTACATGTCCGCCATGATCGGCGGCCGCTCCGGCAACCGGGGTCGCTGCGCCCAGCCCTGCCGCCAGAGCTACGGCTACACCCACTGGCAGGAAAAATACCCCCTGAGCCTGAAGGACAACTGTCTGATCCCCTACCTGCGGGAATTACAGGAGATGGGCGTGGTCTCTTTGAAGCTGGAAGGCCGGATGAAGCGGGCGGAATACGTGGCCACCGTCACCGCCGTCTACCGCAAGGCGCTGGACGAGATGACCGTCACCAAGCCCATGATGGACGCCCTGTACACCGCCTTCAACCGTCAGGGCTTCACCGACGGCTACTATACCGGCCGTATTGATACCAAAATGTTCGGTGTCCGCCAGGAGACCGCCGACGATCCCCAGTGGCTCCAGGCTGCACGGCAATCCTACGAAGCAGGGGAGACCCCCCTTGTGGATGTCCGCTTCCAGGCCATGGTCACCGTGGACGGCAGCTGCGTCATCGCCACCGACCCGGAGGGGCGGACATGCCGCTCCGACGGCCCCGTGCCGGAACGCGCCCAGAACATCTCCCTCACCGGGGCGATGCTGGCTCAGCGGGTCTCCAAAACCGGCGGCACGCCCTACCGGTGCGTAGAGGTGCGCACCCGGGTGGATCCCGGCCTCATTATCTCCGCTTCCGCCATCAACGCCATGCGCCGGGACGTGCTGAATCAGCTCACCGCCATCCGCGCCCGGCGGGAGGAGCAGGTGCTGCGCAAGCCCAAGCCCGTGCCGCAATTCAAGGGCGAAACGGGTCTGCCCGGCCTGACCGTTCAGGTAACGTCACGGGAGCAGCTGACCCCCATGCTTCTGGATCTGGAAACCACCATGCTGTACGTTCCCATCCACATATTGCTCGCCGACGGGGAGCTTTGCGCCCGGCTGGTGCAGCGGGGACGGCTGGCGGCGGTACTGCCCAGAATCGTCCACGACGGAGAGCTGCCCCGGATCAAAAAGGGTCTGGACGTCCTCCGCGCCGCCGGCGTCCGGGACGCGCTGGTGGGCAATCTGGGTCTGATCGCCCCCGTGCGGGAGGCGGGAATGCGGGTTCACGGGGATTTCGGCCTGAATATCTTCAACTCCGCCTCCATGAACGTCATGCGTTCCCTGGAAATGGCCTCCGCCACGGTGAGCTTTGAAATGACCCTCCCCCAGATACGGGACATGAGCAAGGCGGTAAACGCCGAGCTGATCGCCTACGGGCGGCTGCCCCTGATGGTGACGGAGCATTGTCTCATTCACAACAAGGCCAACGAATGCACCTGCCATCTGAAAGCCACCCGCCTGATCGACAAGACCGGCGCGGAGTTCCCGGTCATCCGGGACGGCGACAGCTGCCGCAGCGTACTGCTCAACGGCAAGAAGCTGAGCTGGCTCGACCGGCAGGACGATCTTGCCAAGCTGGGCTTATGGGCGACGCGGCTGTACTTCACCACGGAAAATTCCAAGGA
>CAKTKX010000175.1 GCA_934572365.1 uncultured Oscillospiraceae bacterium | reverse complement strand
CCCGAGGCCATGGCGGCCACCGAGCGGGTGTGCGCCAGCGTGAACGTCGGCTCCACCAAAGCGGGCATCAACATGGACGCCGTGGCGGAAATGGGTCGCATCATCAAGAAAACCGCCGAGCTGACTGCGGATAACGACGGCCTGGGCTGCGCCAAGGTGGTGGTGTTCGCCAACGCCGTGGAGGACAATCCCTTCATGGCCGGCGCGTTCCACGGCGTGGGCGAGCCGGAGTGCGTGCTGAATGTGGGCGTTTCCGGCCCCGGCGTGGTGTACCATGCCTTGCAGAACGTGAAGGGGCAGCCCTTTGACGTGGTGGCCGAGACCATCAAGAAGACCGCCTTCCAGATCACCCGCATGGGTCAGCTGGTGGGCAAGGAGGCGTCTCGCCGTTTGGGCGTACCCTTCGGAATCGTGGACTTGAGCCTTGCGCCCACCCCCGCCGTTGGAGACAGCGTTGCCCGGATTCTGGAGGAAATGGGGCTGGAGGTCTGCGGCACCCACGGCACCACGGCCGCTCTTGCTATGCTGAATGACGCGGTGAAAAAGGGCGGCGTGATGGCGTCCAACCATGTGGGCGGCCTGTCCGGCGCGTTCATCCCCGTGTCCGAGGACGAGGGCATGATCGCCGCCGCCGAGGGCGGCACGCTGTGCCTGGACAAGCTGGAGGCGATGACCTGTGTCTGCTCCGTGGGACTGGACATGATCGCGGTTCCTGGTGACACCTCTGCGGCGACCATTTCCGCCATCATTGCGGACGAAGCGGCCATCGGCATGGTGAACACCAAGACCACCGCCGTGCGTATCATCCCCGCCCCCGGCAAGACGGTGGGCGACCGGGTAGAAATGGGTGGCTTGCTTGGCAGCGCCCCGGTGATGCCGGTGCATGACAAATCCAGCGATGACTTTATCGCCCGCGGCGGCAGAATTCCCGCACCGCTGCAAAGTCTCAAGAACTGACTTTTGGAGCAGCACAATGGCATTTTTTCAGTTGGATAAGCGGCGCGGGCTCATTGGCTTTGGGATCGGTGTCCTTGCGCTGGTGCTATGCGGCATTCTGGGTTCCTGGAAAGCGGGAATTTTGTTTGCGGCGGCCTTTTCGCTGGCTGGGTTTTAAAGCTTGTACCCAAGCATCCTGCGATCCGGTTCGGGCTGAACGCGGTATGGGGCATCGTGTGCATCTTTGTCTCCTGCGCCATCCCGACGATGATGATCTCCGACAGCAGCTATCTGGGTATCGGTTACTACCGAATTGCCATGAATTTTCTCTGTGTTGCAGTGGTTTACGGCATTTGCCTGACGGCTTTCGGAGAGGTCAAGCGGGCGGTGGCGGTGGCTTCCGGGCTGCTTCTGATCATGGCGACGGCAAATACGTTCGTGTTCCAGTTCCGGGGCAATGAACTGAAGCCCATGGATTTCTTTTCCATCAAAACCGCCCTGAATGTGGCGGGGCAGTACACCTTCCGGATCTCGTCCCGGATGCTTCGGGGATGGCTGCTTTGGCTGTGGACGGTGTTTTGCCTTGGCTCCTTGCCGCCCTCCGACCCGGGAATTGGGAAACGCTGGGTTCGGCTGACGGCGGCCGTTGCCTCCTGCCTGTGCGCGTTTCTGCTTTGGCGGGGAACGACGGATATCCGCACCAACAATTGGAGCGACGGCGGTTCGACCAGCAATGGATATTTTCTGAACTTTTACACCGGCGTCCGGGATTGCTTTGCGCAAAAACCGGAAGGATATTCTCCGGAGGCGGTGGAGGCGCTTGCGTCGCAGTATCCTGAGCAGGAAGAGGAAACGGCGTCCAAACCCAATATCATCGTGATCATGAACGAATCCTTCGCGGATTTCCGGGTTCTGGGCGGCGAACTGCGAACCAACCAGCCGGTGACGCCCTTCCTCGATTCCCTCCAAGAGAATACCGTCCGGGGGTATGCGCTGACGTCTGTTTTCGGCGGCGTCACGGCCAATTCGGAATTTGAATTTCTTACCGGCAGCTCCATGGCAAATCTGCCTGCGGGTACCGTACCCTACCAGCAGTATGTGACCGGGGATATTTTTAGTCTCCCATGGTTGATGAATGCACTGGGATACCGGAGCATGGCGACCCATCCCTTCAATGCCAGCGGCTGGAACCGCCCGGCGGTGTATCCGAGGTTGGGCTTTTCGGAAAGCACCTTTGTGGATGCTTATCCCTATCAGAAGCTGGTTCGGGAATTTGTCAGTGATCAGGAAATGTATGAATATGTTCTGGACACGCTGACGGCATCGGGAGAGGAGCCGCTGTTCCTGTTTGGCATTACCATGCAGAATCACGGCGATTACATCTACACCGGCGACAATTATGAGCAGTCTGTTTTCCTGGAGGGCTACGATGGGGACTATCCCATGGCCGAGCAGTATCTGACGCTGCTGCGGGAAAGCGATAAAGCCCTGGAATATCTGCTGACAGAGTTAGAGAACGTGCCGGAAGACACGGTGGTGCTGTTTTTCGGCGACCATTTTCCCCAGGTGGAAAGTGATTTCTTCCGGGAGGTTCACGGCGGCGCATTCGAGACGCTGCCGGAAAAGATGGAGCAGTACATGGTTCCCTTCTTTGTCTGGGCGAATTTTGATATCCCGGAGCAAACGGTGGAATGTACCAGCCTGAACTATCTTGGCCAGTATCTGCTGGAGACGGCCGGGTTGGAGCTGCCGCCCTATTATCAGTTCTTAAAGGAACTGGAACAGACGGTTCCGGCGGTCAATGCGCTGGGGTATTACTCGATCAGTGAGCAGACATTTCTCCCGCTGGAAGAAGCCCAGGGGGAAGAGGCAAAAAGGCTGAATGACTATGCCATGGTGCAGTATAATAACCTGTTTGACCAAACAAACCGGGATTCTCGCTTTTTCCAAAACTATTTACCGTAAGGGATAAAGAATGCGCCTGCCATTTTGAAATGGCAGGCGCATAAATTTTTACTTTGCCGACAGGTCAACGCTTCTTCTGAGCATACTCATAGGCGGCACAGCCTTCGGAAGTTGGATGGCGAATTTCATCTGGGGGGTTCGCGGTTCTTCCAGCGGGTTGCCGTCGGAATCGGCCATAATTGGGGCGGTGATGGGGAAGGGGCGTACATCGGGGCCGACAACTTCCAGTGCGTCTCCCGCGCGGAATTTGTTGTTCAGGCGGCACACCGCCAGTCCGTTTGCATCGCAGGACTCTACCTTCGCTACGATCTGCCACTCCCGAATGTAGCGGGAGGAAGCCACGTACTGCCCCGGTTCGCCGTAATAGAAGCCGGTGGAGTAGATGCGGTGGGAGATGTGATCCACCTCATCCTGCCAGACGGGGTCAAGCGCCCTGCCTGCGGCGGCATCGTCGATGCAGTGGCGATAAGCGCCCGTGACAATGGCGGCATAGTAGGCGGATTTTGCCCGACCCTCGATCTTGATGCAGTCCACACCCGCGTCCATCAGGTCGTTTAAGTGGTCGATCATGCACATGTCCCGGGAATTTAAGATGTAAGTACCCTTTTCGTCCTCGAAAACCGGGAAATACTCCCCGGGGCGCTTTTCCTCCATCAG
>CAKTKX010000174.1 GCA_934572365.1 uncultured Oscillospiraceae bacterium | reverse complement strand
GCGTATGCAGTGAAATACAGCCTGAAATAAGTAGGAAAAAGCGCCCGACAGGAAATCGATTCCTGTCGAGCGTTTGCGTTATTTCTTCCACTTTTCGATCAGGCTGACAATTTGCCCCGTGAGCTTGGCGTTGTCCTTGTTGGTACTGCCCCGGCGGGTCTTGACCAACGTGAGGAGCGCCTCCGCCGCCGCGACCATGTCTTCGTAGATCTGCTTCGCCCGCTGGGTACCCTTGAAGGCGGCCGCCCGGTCGATCTTCACGCCCTCGGTGTAGGTGGTGAGCTTGCCGGTGATCAGGTCGTACTCCGTGCCGCTGTAGGGGGCGTCGGCATGGTAGCCCATGGATTTCAGGGTCGCGCAGAAGGCTTTGCAGCTGCTGTCGTCGCCGTGGTTCACGAACACCATCTTGGGCTTTTCCCGGAAGCCTGCCAGCCAGGCAAGCAGTCCCTCTTTGTCCGCATGGCCGGAGGTTCCGTGAAGCATGGCGATCTCCGCGTTCACCGCGATGTCCTCGCCGAAAAGCTTTACGGACTTCGCCCCGTTTTCCAGCTTCCAGCCGAGAGAGCCCTCCGCCTGATAGCCTACAAACAGGATGATGTTTTCCCTGCGCCAAAGGTTGTGCTTCATATGGTGGCGGATTCTGCCCGCCTCGCACATGCCGCTGGCGGAGAGAATGACCTTGGGCTGGGGGTCGGTATTGATGAGCTTGGATTCGTCGGAGGAAACGGCCAGCTTCAATCCGTCAAACCAGATGGGGTTGACGCCCTGTTTCAGAATGGCCCGGGTCTCGTCGTCAAAATCCGCGGGATCGCATTGCAGGAAAATCCCCGTCGCCTCCACGGCCAGGGGAGAGTCCACGTACACCGGAAAATGGTCGTGTCCCGTCACCAGCCCACGCTGCTTGATCTCCCGGATGGCATAGAGCATTTCCTGCGTCCGCCCCACGGCGAAGGCGGGGATGACCAGATTGCCGCCCCGATCCAGCGCCCGCTGGATGCAGGCGGCCAGCTCCCCCACCACGTCGCCCCGCTCCTTGGGGTGCAGACGGTCGCCGTAGGTGGACTCAATGACCAGATATTCCGTCTCCGCAACAGGCTGGGGGTCGCGGAGCAGGGGCTGATTGACGTTGCCTACGTCGCCGCTGAACACGATCTTCCGGGTCTGCTGCCCCTCCGTCAGCCACATTTCGATGGCGGCGGAACCCAGCAGGTGGCCGATGTCCGTCATGCGGATGATGATGCCCTCCGCAGCCTGAACGGCGGCGTTATACTGGCAGGGGCGCAGAAGGCGGAGGGCTGCCGCCGCGTCGTTGGTGTCGTACACCGGCTCCACGGCTCGTTCCCCGGCGCGCTCGGCCTTGCGGGTGCGCCACTGGGCTTCCGACTCCTGAATGTGCGCCGAGTCCATGAGCATGATGCGGCAAAGATTGCAGGTGGCCTCCGTGGCGTAGATCTGCCCCCGGAAACCGTCCTTGCACAGCTTGGGGAGCATTCCGGAATGGTCGATATGGGCGTGGGTCAGGAACACCGCTTCAATGGCATTCGCCGGAACGGGCAGCGGGACGTTCTGGAAAATGTCCTCCCCCTGCTCCATGCCGCAGTCCACCAGATAGTACCGGCCGCTTACCTCCAGCAGCGTACAGCTGCCGGTGACTTCATGGGTCGCACCGATGAATTGAACTTTCATGTCTGCACCTCCAAGATTGACGTGACGCCCCGGAAAACCGGTGGGTTCTTTGACCATACTATACCACAATTCGCCGCCCAGCGCAAGGTTCTGACATTTTTGGATACACAAACACGCCCGACTCTTTGCAGAATCGGGCGTGTTTTGGGGTTTAATACTCGGTGGGCTTGATGTGCCAGATTTCCTCGGCGTACTGACGGATAGTACGGTCGGAGGAGAATTTCGCGGCGGAGGCCACGTTCATCAGGCACTTGCGGCCGAAGGCAATGCGGTCGGCATAGTCCCGGTTGGCCTGGAGCTTGGTGCCCAGATAGGAAGCGTAGTCCAGCAGCAGGAAGTAATGGTCGGCCTGATGCCAGTCGGTGCCGTCCAGCAGAGAATGGAACAGCTCCTTCTGGGCGTCGTCCGTGGGGACGGTGCCGTCCACCAGGGTGTTGATGGCGCGGCGCAGGTCGGCGTTGGAGTCGTAAATGCTCCGGGCGTGGTAGGTGGGCTTCACGGCATTGATCTCATCCACGGTGTGGCCGAAGATATACTCGTTCTCCCGGCCGGCCTCCTGAGCAATCTCCACATTGGCGCCGTCCAGCGTACCCAGGGTCACGGCGCCGTTGAGCATCAGCTTCATGTTGCCGGTGCCGGAGGCCTCCGTGCCGGCGGGGGAAATCTGCTCGGAAATATCGGCGGCGGGGATGATATGCTCGGCGTAGGAGCAGTTGTAGTTCTGAACGAATACCACCTTCAGCTTATCCGCCACGGCGGGGTCGCTGTTGATCAGCTTTGCGACCCGGTTGATATAGCGGATGATGGCCTTTGCCCGGGCGTAGCCGGGGGCGGACTTGGCGCCAAAGAGGTAAACCGTGGGATGGAAGTCCGGCAGGCGGCCTTCCTTCAGACGGAAGTAGATGTCCACGATGGACAGAATGTTCATCAGCTGGCGCTTGTACTCGTGCAGACGCTTGACCTGCACGTCGAAGATGAAGTCTGGGTTCAGCGTCACGCCCTCGTGCTTGGCGATAACGGCGCACAGCTGCTCCTTCTTAAGGCGCTTGATATCGTTGAATTCCACCACGGTCTCGTCGTAGATCTGATCCTTCAGCTCGCCGATGAGATCCAGGTTTTTCAGGAAGTCGCCGCCCACCTTTTCCCGCAGCATGGCGGTCAGCTCGGGGTTGCACAGACCCAGCCAGCGGCGGGGGGTGATGCCGTTGGTCTTGTTCTGGAACCGCTCGGGGAAGGCGTAGTACCAGTCCTTGAAGCAGTCGTCCTTCAGAATCTGGGTGTGGATCTCCGCCACGCCGTTGACATAGGAGCCGACGTAAACGGACAGGTTCGCCATATGGGCGGTGTTGTCCTTCACGATGAACAGACCCGGATGCTCCCACTTGAGCTTCTGGTCAATGCGGCAGATGATGTCCACGATCTCGGGAACCACGCTGCGCATCAGATCCAGCGGCCACTTTTCCAAGGCTTCGCCCATGACGGTGTGGTTGGTGTAGGAGAAGGTCTTCTGGGCGACATTGAAGGCATCATCAAAGGGCATGCCCTCCGCCATCAGCAGGCGGATCAGCTCGGGGATGGACATGGCGGGATGGGTGTCGTTGAGCTGCACCGCGTAGAACTCGGCAAAGCGGCTCAGATCATCGCCGTGGGCAATTTTGAAGGTGCGCAGCATATCCTGCAGGGACGCAGAGGACAGCACATACTGCTGCTTGATGCGCAGGCGCTTGCCCTCCCAGGTGGAGTCGTTGGGGTACAGGACCCGGGTGATGTCCTCAGCCTTGTTCTTGGCTTCCAAAGCCCGCAGGTAGTCCTGATTGTTGAAGGCGTTGAAGTCCAGCTCCTCCTCGGCCTCGCACTGCCACAGGCGCAGTGT
>CAKTKX010000173.1 GCA_934572365.1 uncultured Oscillospiraceae bacterium | reverse complement strand
ACAAAGTCGTGGATGTAGTCGCCTTCCTTCAGCGCGCCCAGGGCGTTGGTGGAGAAGCCGACCTTCTGGAAGATGATGGTAACGGTACCTTTCTCCCGGTCATAACCGGCGATGGTCAGGGGAACACGCTCTCCCATCTCGTCGATGCGGAAAATGATGAACTGACCGGCCTTTGCCTTACGTGCGACAAAGGGCGCTTCGATCTCCATCAGGGTGACGGAGGCGTTCAGCTCCTGCTTGCGAACGATTTTATACATGTTCTAATCCGTCCTTTTCAGAATTTTCAGGGGATAGAGTCACACACACCTATCGGCTCCATTATAAAACGTTCGGGGTATTTTGTCAAATAAGAATGTTCCTTTTTTGTGGAAAATGCTTAGAAAATCCGAAACATGTTACTTAACCCGCCAGAGCAAAGTAGATCAGCACCACAACGCCCAGGATGATGCGGTAAACGCCGAAGGCAGAGAAAGAGTGCTTCCGCACATATTCCATCAGCCCCCGGATGACCAGCAGGCTCACCAGGAACGACACCACGCACCCCACGATCAGCACCCCGATCTCGGTGCCGGTGGCAGCGACGCCGCTGAGCATAAATTTCAGTCCCTTGATGGCGGACGCCCCCAGCATGGTGGGAATGGCCATGAAGAAGGAGAACTCCGCGCCGGCGCTGCGTCCCACGCCGATGAGAATCGCGCCCAGAATGGTGGAGCCGGAGCGGGAGGTGCCGGGAATCAGGCTCAGGCACTGGAAGCAGCCGATGAGCAGGGCGGTCTTATAGTCGATGGCGTACACATCCTCCACCGTCTTGCCGCCCACGCGGCGGGCGTTGCGCCGCTCCACCAGGATGAAGGCCACGCCGTAGACGATCAGCGCAATGGCAACCACGGTGGCGTTATGGAAATGGGCTTCCATCCAGTCGTCAAACAGCACGCCCACGATGCCCGAGGGGATGATGGCGGCGACGACCTTGAACCACAGCTGCCAGGTCTGCTTCTTTTCTCCCTCCGTTTTCTGAGGGGAGAAGGGGTTGAGCTTATGGAAGAACAGGACGATCACGGCCAGGATCGCCCCCAGCTGGATGACCACGTCGAACATGCTCCGGAATGCGTCGGAAACGTTCAGGGTAATGAATTCGTTCAGCAAAATCAGATGTCCCGTGGAGGAGATGGGCAGCCACTCCGTGACGCCCTCCACAATGCCGAAAAGCACGGCTTTTAACAGTTCCATCAAATCAGTCTCCTTCTTTCAACTTGGGGAACCAGCACCCGCCGCTCCCCGGTTTTCCGCCCCTATCATACCCGCAAAGCGCCGGATTTTCAAGTGCAACTTGTCCGTTCATAAATTGGGGTGGAAGTCTTTACAATTTGTTCACTAGAAAACGGAAATTCTCGCTATAATAAGGAGAAAGGGAAATTATAGAGAAATTGGATTGGGAGGAAGATAATCATGGCTGTTTCCGTTTTGATCGTAGAGGATGACCGCAATATTGCGGAGCTGCTGCAAATGTATCTGGAGAAGGAGGGCTACGCCGTCACCGTGGCGGCGGACGGCGGGCAGGGCCTTGCCAAATTCCGCGCCATCAAGCCCGACCTGGTGCTGCTGGACGTGATGATGCCCGTGATGGACGGCTGGTCGGTGTGCAAGGCCATCCGCGCCGAGGCGCAGACCCCCATCATCATGCTCACCGCCAAGGGCGACACCGAATCCAAGGTCATGGGTCTGAAAACCGGCGCCGACGACTATATCACCAAGCCCTTTGAAATGAAGGAAGTCCTTGCCAGGATTGAGGCGGTGCTGCGGCGCACCTCCGGCGTGGCCGCGGAGAAGAAGGCGCGGCGGCTTGTGTTCGACAAGCTGATCATCGACATGGACGCCTTCGAGCTGACCGTGGACGGCAAGAAAGTGGATACGCCCCCCAAGGAGATGGAGCTGCTTTACTATCTCGCTTCCTCTCCCAACCGGGTCTACACCCGCAACCAGTTGCTGGACGAGGTGTGGGGCTTCGATTACTTCGGCGACTCCCGCACCGTGGACGTCCACGTGAAGCGGCTTCGTGAGAAGCTGGAGGGCGTCAGCGACCAGTGGAGCCTGAAAACCGTCTGGGGCGTCGGGTATAAGTTCGAGGTGCTGTAAGCATGAAAAGTAGCTTCGGCCGCAGCTTTTTCACCGCCGCGGCGATCCTGCTGGTGGCCATGACCATTCTGGGCGCGTCCTTTCAGATAAAGGTCAACCAGTTCCTCACGGACACCACCCTCTCCGGGTTGCAGCAGAACGCGGACACCATCTCGGAGCTGGCCGCCGCCTACTTTAACAGCGGCGGGCTGTACAACCGGACGTTTCAGCTGAACCTGACCGTGGCGTCCCAGGTATCCGGGGCTGACGCGGTGGTCTGCGACAGCGAGGGGAATGTGGTGCTTTGCTCCGACACCCCCTCCGGCTGTGAGCATCAGGGCTTGCAGCTGAATCAGGCCTACCTGGAAAAGGTCATTCAAAACGGCGGCGATACCGCCACTGGCGTCATCAACGGCCTGTATACCGACCGCCGCTACATGGTGTCCCGCCCGATTCTGGTGGACGGCAACGCGAAGGGCATCGTGCTGGTCTCCACCCCGGCCAATGACATCACCCAGATCATGAACAAGATCTCCAACATTTTTCTCACCGCAGCGCTGTTTGTGGTGCTGATCTCCGTGCTGGCAGTTACCGCCTTTGCCCGGCGGGAGAGCCGGCCGCTGAAGGAGCTGGCAAAAGCCGCCAACGCCTTCGGCCACGGCGACCTGGAAGCCCGGGTTCGTCTGGAGGACGACTGCTCCGAGGAAATGGAGGAGGTGGCGGTCGCCTTCAACAATATGGCGGTCTCCCTGCAAAAGAGCGAGTACCGGCGGCAGGAGTTCGTCGCCAACGTCTCCCACGAGCTGAAAACCCCCATGACCACCATTTCCGGCTATGTGGACGGCATTCTGGACGGCACCATCCCGGAGGAGAAGCGGGAGCATTACCTGCACATCGTCTCCGACGAGACCAAGCGCTTAAGCCGCCTTGTGCGCAGTATGCTGGACATCTCCCAGCTGCAAAAGGAAGGCGGCATTCCCGAGGAAAAGAAGATGCACTTTGACCTGGAGGAATGCGCCGGGCAGGTGCTGATCACCTTCGAGAAGAAGATCAACGACAAGCATCTGAACGTCAACGTGGATATGCCGGAGCATCCGGTGTACACCATGGCGAACCCGGATTACATCACCCAGGTCATTTACAATCTCATTGACAACGCCGTGAAATTCTGCCCCGACGGGGGCAATCTTGGGCTGCGCATCAAAGAGGGCGGCAGCAAGGCCTATGTCTCCATCTCCAACGACGGCGAGACCATCCCCCCGGACGAGCTGCCCCTGGTATTCGACCGGTTCCACAAGCTGGACAAATCCCGCTCCCAGAACCGGGATGGCTGGGGCTTGGGGCTGTACATTGTAAAGACCATCGTATGCAGCCACGGCGAGGATATTTCCGTCAGCTCCAAGGACGGGAAAACCGAATTTACCTTCACCATGCCGCTGGTGAATTAG
>CAKTKX010000172.1 GCA_934572365.1 uncultured Oscillospiraceae bacterium | reverse complement strand
GCCGGGGGGCAGAAAAAAAGAAAAAGTGAGGTATTCATCCGATGATTGCTTACGGTGAAAACATTCAGGTTTTCTGCGGCAATTCCAATCCCCAGTTTGCGCAGACCATCTGCAAAGAGCTGGGCGTACCCATGGGTAAGGCCATTGTGACCCACTTCGCCGACGGAGAGGCTTCCGTCACCCTGGAGGAAACCGTCCGCGGTGCCGACGTGTTCCTCATCCAGTCCACCTGCAAACCCGTCAATGACAATCTCATGGAGCTGCTGGTGATGATCGACGCCTGCCGTCGTGCGTCCGCCGGCCGCATCACCGCCGTCATCCCCTACTTTGGCTATGCCCGCCAGGATCGCAAGGCCAAGTCCCGTGACCCCATCTCCGCCAAGCTGGTGGCCAACATGCTCACCGCCGCCGGTGCCAACCGCATTCTGACCATGGACCTCCATGCCGCTCAGATTCAGGGCTTCTTCGACATTCCTCTGGATCACCTGCTGGGCAACGTTACCTTCGTTGAATACTTCATGAATAAATTCCCCGAGAGCGAGTACAACCACGAGGACTTCGTGGTGGTCTCCCCCGACGTCGGCTCCGTCGGCCGCGCCCGGAATTTTGCCGCCAAGGTGCATATGGGTCTTGCCATCGTGGACAAGCGCCGCCCCAAGGCCAACGTTTCCGAGGTCATGAACATCATCGGCGACGTCCGGGGCAAGAGCTGCATCCTGTACGACGATCTGGTGGATACCGCCGGTTCCCTGTGCAACGCTGCCAAGGCTCTGGTGGAGATCGGCGGCGCCAAGGACATCTACGCCTGCGCTACCCACGGCGTCCTCTCCGGCCCCGCCTACGACCGCATTGAGGCAAGCCCCATCAAGGAAATGGTACTGCTGAACACCATTCCCGAGATTGCCAACACCCCCAGCCACAAGATCAAGTTCCTGGACGTAGCCCCCGTGTTTGCCCGTGCCATCGGTCATATTCACGGCGCCACCTCCATCGCCGACCTGTTCTAAGCCGTGTTTTCCAAGCAAGGCAATGACAGCTGGCTGATCGTCGGCCTGGGCAATCCCGGCCGGGAATACGAGAAGACCCGGCACAACACCGGCTTCCGGGCAATGGACATTCTGGCCGAAAAACTGGGTGCCAAGGTGGACAGGCTGAAATTTCAGGGTCTGTATACCCAGGTGAATTACGGCGGCAAAAAGCTGTTTCTCCTCAAGCCCCAGACCTATATGAACCTGTCCGGGCGCTCCGTTTTGCAGCTTTCCGCCTATTTCGGCATCCCGCCCCAGCGGATCATCGTGATGTTCGACGACATTTCCCTGGAGCCGGGACGGCTGCGGGTTCGCGCCGAGGGTTCCGCCGGCGGGCATAACGGCATCAAGTCCATCATTCAGGAGCTGGGCAGTCAGGATTTTCCCCGGGTCAAGATTGGGGTAGGCGCGAAGCCGAACCCGGAATACGACCTCGCCGCCTGGGTGCTGTCCACCTTCTCGGCAAACGAGGAAAAGGCGCTGGCCGTGTCCCTGAAAAACGCCGCCGATGCCGCATTGAGCATCATCGACAATGGCGTGCCGGAGACTGCCAATAAGTTCAACGGCAGCCACCCATAAAAATATTGTCATAAAATCACGGAAAGGGGGATGAATCCCCCTTTCCGCGTTGCCATGTTGTGCATTTTTCTTTTGAGGTAACTTATGGAACAGCTTCTGTCTCTACTGAAAACCATTCCCGAATACGCCGCCATGGTGTCCTCCTTGCAGGACGGCGAAAGCGTTGCCGTCACCGGCATCGGACAGATCAACCGCAGTCACATGATTGCGGGGCTTTGCCGCAGCCTGAACTGTCCCATGGTGGTGCTGTGTCAGGACGATCTGGCGGCGCGGCGGCTTCAGGAGGAGTTGAAGGGCTTTCTCTCGGACACCGCCCCCATTCTCCCCGGCCGGGATCTGACTCTTTACGACGCCGCCGTGGTTTCCAGAAGCTGGGAGCAGAAGCGCCTGCGGCAGCTGTACGATCTGGCCACCGGGAAAACAGGCCTGCAAATCATGACCTGGGAATCTCTCAGCCTGCGCACCATGCCGAAGGATACGCTTTTGTCCGCCGCCTTCTCTTTGGAGGTTGGCCGGGAATACGCCGTGGAAGACCTGGTCTCCCGCCTCACCGCCGCCGGATACAACCGCTGCGGCATGGTGGAGGGGCCGGGACAGTTCGCCGTCCGGGGCGGCATTCTGGACATTTTCTCCCCCGCCGAAGACCGGCCCGTGCGGGCGGAGTTTTTCGGCGACGAGCTGGACACCATGGGCTTCTTTGACCCGGCGACCCAGCGCCGCAGTGAGAACATCATCTCCGTCACCGTCCTGCCCGTGGCGGAGACCCAGCCGGGACTCCACCCCGGCGGCGTAGAGGGGCTGTGCAAGGATATTTCCTCCCTGATCTCCCGCCAGAAGCGGCGGAAAAACGTCAACGAGCCTCTGATCGCTACGCTGGAAAAAGACCTGAATAAATACGAAAGCGGCCTGCACAATCCTGCTTCCGACCGGTATATGGCTCTGATTTATCCGGAAATGGCCACCGCCGCGGACTACATTCCGGACGGTGCCGTGGTCGCCGTCTGCGACCACGGAAACCTCCAGCGCGCCACCCGCAGCCGCTGCGACGAGATGGGAATGCAGCTGGACAGTATGCTTGGGGCCGGTCTTGTGGCAGGCGAGCTGTGCGACTATGTGTGCCAGTGGGAGGATTTCTGCAAAACCCTCCGGAAGAAGACTGTCGTCTATTTCGACGCTTTCGGCGGCACCTCCTATCCGGAGGACTGCCCCCCGAAGCAGCTGTATCCTCTCACCGCCAAGCAACTCCCCGGCTACGGCGGCAATCTGGACACCGCTGTAGCCGACCTGAGTCACTACCAGAAAATGGAATTTGGCAGTCTGGTGCTTTGCGGCACCCGCCGCCGGGCGGAGCTGTTACAGCAGCTGCTTCATGAGAAGGGGCTGTCCGCCTTTCTGTGCATCCCCCTGACCACCCTGCCCAAGCCCGGCCAGATTCTTCTGACGGAGGGGACACTTCCCTTCGGCATGGAGTATCCCCTGTCCAAAATCGCCGTCCTGACGGAAGGGCAGCTGATCGCCCGGGGCGAGCAGAAGCGGAAGCCTGCGAAAAAAACCGGCTCCACCAACCGTCAGAAGCTGAATTCCTTCACCGACCTGACCCCCGGCGACCTGGTGGTTCACGAGAATTACGGCATCGGCCGGTTCGTGGCCATGGAGCAGATCAAGGTGGACGGCGCGGTCAAGGACTATATCAAAATCGCCTATCAGGGCAGCGACACCCTGTTTGTCCCCGCCACCCAGCTGGATCTGGTGAGCAAATACATCGGCGGCGGTGGAGAAGACAGCAGCGTCAAACTGAACAAGATCGGTTCCGACGCCTGGCAGAAGACAAAGGCCAAAGCCCGCAAGGCCGCAAAGGATATGGCGGGCGAGCTGATTCAGCTCTACGCCGCCCGGAAGCGTCAGTCCGGCTACGCCTTCTCCGCCGACGCCCCCTGGCAGAAGGAATTTGAGGACAA
>CAKTKX010000171.1 GCA_934572365.1 uncultured Oscillospiraceae bacterium | reverse complement strand
GTCCGACGCCGCCCGGAAGGAGCTGGAGGAGTGCATGGCCACCGCGCCCTGTCCCCAGTGCCACGGCGACCGCTTATCGGAGATCGCCCGGGCGGTGACGGTGGGCGGTATCGGCATTATGGATTTCTGCCGCATGAGCGTCCGGGACGAGCTGGAATTTATGAAGAACCTCCGTTTGGAGGGCAACATGGCCATGGTGGCCGAGCAGATCGTCAAGGAGATCAAATCCCGCCTGCAATTCCTGACGGATGTGGGGCTGAGCTATCTGACGCTCTCCCGCTCGGCGGGAACCCTTTCCGGCGGCGAGAGCCAGCGGATCCGGCTGGCAACCCAGATCGGCTCCTCCCTGATGGGCGTGCTGTATATTCTGGACGAGCCGTCCATCGGCCTGCACCAGCGGGACAATGATAAGCTGCTGGGGACACTGAAACATCTGCGGGATTTGGGCAACACCCTGATCGTTGTGGAGCATGACGAGGACACCATGCGCGCCGCCGATTTTATTGTAGACGTCGGCCCCGGGGCGGGCAGCCACGGCGGCGAGATCGTGGCAGCGGGAACCCTGGAGGATATCGTGAACTGTCCCCGCTCCGTAACGGGACAGTATCTTTCCGGCGTGAAGAAAATCCCCGTCCCCGCCACCCGGCGGGCAGGAAACGGCAATTTCCTGCGCATTCGCGGCGCACGGGAGAATAACCTGAAAAATGTGGACGTGGACATTCCTCTGGGAACCTTCGTCTGCGTCACCGGCGTGTCCGGTTCGGGAAAATCCAGCCTGGTCAATGAAATTCTGAACAAGACCCTGCTTGCCACTCTGAACCATGCCCGCACCCGTCCCGGTCTCTGTGACGGCATTGACGGCATGGAGTATCTGGACAAGGTCATCGACATCGACCAAAGCCCCATCGGCCGCACCCCCCGAAGCAATCCCGCCACCTATACGGGGCTGTTCAACGATATCCGGGATCTGTTCGCGTCTACCAACGAAGCGAAAATCCGGGGCTACGGGCCGGGACGGTTCAGCTTTAACGTCAAGGGCGGCCGGTGCGAGGCCTGCTGCGGCGACGGCCTGGTGAAGATCGAGATGCACTTCCTGGCGGACGTTTACGTTCCCTGCGAGGTCTGCCACGGCGCGCGGTACAACCGGGAGACGCTGGAAGTCCACTACAAGGGAAAGAATATCGCCCAGGTGCTGGACATGACCGCGGAGGAAGCGGTGGATTTCTTCGAGAATCTGCCAAAGATCCGCAGAAAAGCCCAGACTTTGGTGGAGGTCGGCCTTGGCTATGTGAAGCTGGGGCAGTCCAGCACGACTCTCTCCGGCGGCGAAGCCCAGCGGGTGAAGCTGGCGACGGAGCTGGCGCGGGTCTCCACGGGAAAGACCATCTATATTCTGGACGAGCCGACCACCGGACTCCATGCCGCCGACGTGCATAAGCTCATTGAGGTTTTGCAGCGGCTGGTGGAGGCGGGGAACACCGTTCTGGTCATCGAACATAATTTGGACGTGATCAAGACGGCGGACTACCTGATCGATCTCGGCCCCGAGGGCGGCGACGGCGGCGGAACCCTGGTCGCGTCCGGCACGCCGGAGGAAGTGGCGCGGGTTCCCGAAAGCTATACGGGACAGTATCTGAAATCTTATCTGTAAAAAATAATGTCCGGTCTGCTCAGCAGACCGGACGGGGAAATCATTCATACAGCTCTGTGGGAAGACACTCGGAAAGCTCGATCAGCCCGTGATCCCGCTCTCCGGCGTAGTCCACCCGCAGGACGTTGGAGCGAAGCGTTGCCTGCTTGCTCTGACGGATGGACATGGTCATGGTGATTCTGGTACCCACACCTTCCGGCTGGTCGATGAGGACGGCGCCCCCGTGGTGGGCGGCGGCGGTGCGGATGAGCACCATGCCAAGGCCGATGCCGTACCGGCTGTCCTCCAGGGCGGGCTGGCGGAGATACCGGGAGAAAACGCTGCTGCGGACGCTCTGGGCAATCCCGGAACCGCTGTCCGTCACGCTCAGGCGAAGCATTCGGCCGCTGTGGGTCAGTTTGGCCGCGACGGTTCCGCCCTTCGGGGTGAACTTGATAGCGTTGGACAGAATGTTCAGCACCGCCCGTTCCAGCTGCTCCCGGTCGGCAAGGCCGTAGATCGGCTGATCCAGTCCTTCATAGGTCAGGGTGATGCCGGTATGGGAAATGAGCGTCTCCGCCTTCTCAAAAAATTCGGCGAACAGCGCCGGAATATCCACCGTTTCCTGACGGGAGACGGCGGCGCAGCGTTCGGCGTCGGACATGTTGCCGATGATCCGGAGAATCTGAAACAGCCCACGGTTCAGGCGGGCGACCTGCTCCGCCGCATGGGGACTGTCTTCCGTGGCGCAGAGGGGAAACAGACTGTCGGCGGTGATCATGACGTTGGTCAGCGGCTCCCGCAGCTCCCGGGCGGCCAGCGCCATGGAGCGAAGCTCGCCGTTGTCCGATTCCTGTTCCAGCAGAAATACGTCGATGCCGTCCACCCGTGTGACCGACGCGCCGCAGCTGTGGGAGGACAGGCTCAGCGTCAGATACAGGCACCCGCTGGTGAACGCGGCGTATTCCTCAGCGCCGGTCAGAAGCAGCGGGCGGATATCGGTGCCGGGGGTGATAAAAAGGCTCTCGGCGGCCTGATTGACCTTGACGATCTGATTATTTCTTACGCAGAAGCCGGGGCGAATCACCAGATCCAGCATCCCCAGCGTATCTTTCTTTTCTTCCATGACGATCCTCCTAGCAGTCCTATCATGCGCAGAATGGGTGAAAACTTTCCCGGCAAGATTCGACGTTCTTTTCAATTCTCATTCTAGCGGAAACGGGACAAAATAGCAAGGGGGAAGAACTACGAGGTGAAAATTATGTCGATTCACGACGGACACCGTCAGCGGCTGAAGCAGCGCTTCCTGGAGGAGGGGCTGGAGAGCTTCACGGATATCCAGGTGCTGGAGCTATTGCTGTTTTTCAGCGTTCCCCGGCAGGACACCAACCCCATCGCCCATGCGCTGCTGGACCATTTCGGCAGCCTGTATCAGGTGCTGGAAGCGCCGGTGGAGGAACTGCGGAAGGTCAAGGGCGTGGGCGACCAGTCGGCGCTGCTGCTCAGCCTTATGAACGACGTGGCGCGGTACTATCAGGTTGACCGAACCATGCGGGAGAAAATTCTGCCCACGGTGCAGGCCTGCGGGGAGTATCTGGTGCCGTTTTTCTTCGGTCGGAAGGTGGAGACAGTATTCCTGCTGTGCTTGGACGCAAAATGCAAGGTGCTGTGCTGCAAAGAAGTGGGGCAGGGAAGCGTGAATTCCGCAGGCATTTCCGTGAGGAAGATCGTGGAGACGGCTCTGGCTGCCAACGCCACCACCGTGGTTCTGGCGCACAACCACCCCAGCGGCATTGCGATACCCTCCAGCGAGGACGTGCAGACTACCCAGCGGGTGGCCATGGCCTTAAGCGCGGTAGAAATTCAGCTGGCCGACCACATCGTGGTGGCGGACGGGGACTATGTCTCCATGGTGCAGTCGGGCTACCGGCTGGA
>CAKTKX010000170.1 GCA_934572365.1 uncultured Oscillospiraceae bacterium | reverse complement strand
CCTTCCAGAATGTCATAGAGATTTCCGGGATTATTTCCGTTGGCGATGACCATTTTGCACCCGCAGCCCAGGCAGATTTCGGCGGCATGGAGCTTCGTGACCATTCCCCCGGTTCCCTGGGCAGAACTGCTGATCCCGGCAATTTCCCGGATGTGGTCGTCAATTCCGGCGACATGGTGCAGCAGTGTGGCCTCCGGGTGGGTATGCGGGTCGGCGGTGTACAGGCCGTCGATGTCCGACAGAAGAATGAGCATATCGGCATGGACGCTCCTTGCCACGATGGCGGCGAGGGTATCGTTGTCGCCGATGACGATCTCATCGGTGGCGACGGTGTCGTTCTCATTGATGATGGGCAGCGCCCCCAGCTCCAGAAGCCTGTTCAGGGTGTTGGTGAAGTTGAAGCGCCGGGTATTGCTGGCAGTATCGTCGCCGGTGATCAGCAGCTGCGCCACCGTGTGGTGGTACTCGCTGAACAGCTTGTCGTATATATACATCAGCTCGCACTGCCCCACAGCGGCGGCGGCCTGTTTGGACGGGATGTCCTTTGGCTTTTCCCGCAGTCCCAGCTTCCCCACGCCCATGCCGATGGCGCCGGAGGAAACCAGGATCAGCTCATGCCCGGCATTTTTGATGTCGCTCATGATCTTGCACAGCTGCTCCACCCGGCGGATATTTAAGTGGCCGGTGGGATGCGCCAGAGTCGATGTGCCGATTTTGATTACAATGCGCATGTGCGTTCTCTCCCCGAATTTTTGGGCTATTATATCACTTTAGCTAGATAAAGTAAATAGTCTGGGAGTAAGTTTCCGGTAAATGTTTTCACGGGCAAAATACCGACGGGCGGCATTTAGGCGGTCATGAAACAGAGAATGGAGCGTATCGGTATAAATACGCTCCATTTCTCGTGCCAACGCATGCAGCCCCTTGGCTCTCCCTCTGGGAGAGCTGTCACCGAAGGTGACGGAGAGGGTGTTGCACCCTGGCATACCCTCTCCGTCTTCGCTTTGCTCAGCCACCTCTCCCATAGGGAGAGGCAAGAGATGATCGCATTAAGCCCCGTCTATTCTGCCGCCCGTCAGGGTTATTTCTTTTCCAGCAACTCCAGCGCCGCCTGAATCTGGGGATCGTCCTCCAGTTCCAGTTGGTCGTAGTAGATGGCGGCGGCGGTTTCCTCGTCTACCGGCACGACCACGTCCGGCGTGATTCCCACTCCCGCCAGGCTGACGCCCTTGGGGGTAAAATACTTGCCCACGGAGAGACCCACCGCGGAGCCGTCACTCAGGCGCATGGTATTCTGAAAATACCCCTTGCCGCAGGTTTTCTCTCCCACCACGTCGGCAACGCCGTACTCGCTCAAGGCCGCTGCGAAGAACTCCGCCGCGGAGTAGGAGTCCCCGTTCACCAGCACCGCCATGGGAACGTCCAGGCAATCCGCGTCGGAATAGTCCACGTTTTCCTTCCCGGCATAGTCCACCGTGCGGAACAGCTCTCCCTCGGGCAGCAGATAGTCCAGCACCTTTACCAGCTCCTTGGCATAGCCGCCGGGATTGTTGCGCACGTCGAAAATCAGCTTTTCCGCGCCCTGCCCCAGCAGCGCGTCAATGGCCGCGATGGTTTCCTCGGCGCACCGGGAGTCGAAATTCTCAATGGTCACAAGCCCGATCTTATCCGTCAGCATCCGCCCGCTGGCGACGACGGTCTGCACCTGCCGCCGCTCTACGGACAGCGTCACCTGCTCCCCGTGCCTGAGAACCGTCAGGGAAACATAGGTACCTTCCTCTCCCCGCACTAAATTCCGAACCTCTGTGGCGGTCATTTCCCGGACGTCCTGGCCTTCCACCTCGATCAGCAGATCGTCTACCTGGACGCCCGCGACCTCGGCAGAGCCGCCCTCGTTCACGGCCTTGATCAGGAAGCCTTCCTGCTCCTTGGCCTCGATGGTAATGCCGATGCCCACATAGGCGTTGTTCACCTGCTCCTCATGGGCGGCATATTCGCTGGCAGGGATATAGTAGCTCCACCGGTCGCCAAGGGACTTTACCATGGCGTCCGCAGCGGCGTCCTCCATGGCCGTCTGGTCGGCGTCCCCGATAAAGCGTTCCAGAATCAGGCTTTCCAGCTGCTCCAGCTTGGAGCCGGAGGCATACCCCGGATAGCCAATTACTGCTAAGGTCGTCACTGTGGCCAGCATTGCGACCAAAAGATAACTCAAAGAGATCAGAATTTTCTTTTTCACGGAATAACCACCTCATAGAAAGGATTCCCACAGCTCATACCTAGTATGAACTGTGGGAATGATATTAAATCAGTAAAGAGCGACGTAGTTGCAGGGGTTGACGTAGACGCCGTTGTAGGAAATGCCGAAGTGCAGGTGGTCGCCGGTGGCAATGCCGGTGGCGCCGGTGGCGCCGATCAGCTGTCCCGCGCTGACGATCTGTCCGGCGGATACGCAGTAGCTGCTTAAGTGCATGTAGATGGACGAGAAGCCGTCCTGATGGTTGATCTGCACGTAGTTGCCGGCGGCATTGCCCCAGCCCGCGATGGTGACGACGCCCGCACGGGTGGCGTACACGGGATCGCCAGTGCCGGTATCCAGGTCAACGCCCTGATGGTAAGACGAAGCGCCCGCCGTGGGGGATGTACGGTTGCCGAAGGGGCTGGTGATGGAGGTGTAGCTGCAGGGAACCAGCCAGCCGCCGCTTCCACCGCTGCTGCCGCCGCTCCCGGACGTTCCGCCGGAGCTGCTTCCGCCGGTGCCGCCGGCCTGGGTCGTGGGAGGTACGGAGGTTGCCTTCCAGGCTTCCCATTCCCGCTGCTTCGCCGCGTTGAACTGTACCTCCATGGCGGCGATCTGCTTCAGAAACGCGTTTTCCTGCTCCTTGCATTCCTCTTCCAGCGCCTGAAGATCGTCGGCCTTTTGCAGCAGCTCCTGAAGCAGCGCCTCCGATTCTTTGTTTTTCTCGTTCATCTCGGCCTGGGTATCGTCCAGGTCTTTCTTGGTGGTCTCCAGCTCGCCCTTTTCCGTTTCCAGCTCGGCCTGAGCCTCCTCCACCTTGTTGGCAGCGTCGCTCAGCTCCTGCAAACGGCGCTTGTCGGAGGCCGCGATCTCCTCCACCATGTTCAGCCTGTCCAGAAGGTCAGAGAAGCTGTTGGCCTTGAAGAGAACTTCCCAGTAGGAAACCTCCCCCTCCTCCTCCATGGTGCGGATGCGCTCTTTGTTTTCCTGATTCAGGGTTTCCAGACGGTCTTCCGCCGTGTCCAGCTCGTCCTGTTTGTCCGCAATGAGCAGATTGTAGGCGGAGATCTGTTCGTTGATGTTGATGATCTGGGTATTCAGAAGCTGAATTTCCTGATCGACCACGTTCTTCTGGGCGATCAGATCCGCAATTTCGTTCTCGTTCTCCTTGTACTGGTTTTTCACGTCCGCGATCTGGTTCTGTACCTCCTTGCGCTCCTGCTGCAAGGCAATGATCTGCTTGCGGATCTCGCTGGAGGATGCCGCACCGGCGAAGGTGGGCAGAATGCTCATCAGAAGCGTCAGCAGCAGTACCGCCGCCATGACGCCGG
>CAKTKX010000169.1 GCA_934572365.1 uncultured Oscillospiraceae bacterium | reverse complement strand
AGATCAGCAAGAAAATCCCCTCCCGAAATGGTGATCCGCCGGGTGTTCTCTCCCAGAACGTCGATGGTGACGCTGACTGCGCCCTCCATGGCCTCGGTCACATTCTCGCTCCACTCCACGGCGCACACGCCGCCCCGGTCCAGATAGTCCTCCCAGCCGATGTCGAACAGATCGTCGGCAGAGGAAAGCCGGTACATGTCAAAATGAAACAGGGGGAGCCGCCCGCCAAGATATTCGTTGACGATGGTATAGGTCGGGCTGGTAACGGCTTCCGTGAAGCCCAGCCCCCGGGCAAGTCCCCGGGTGAAGGCGGTCTTCCCTGCCCCAAGGTCGCCCCGGTAGGCAAGAACCGTCCCGGCGGGGATGATTCTACCTACCGCCGCGCCGATTTTTTCCGTTTCTTCCGGGGAGTTCGTGATAAATTCCATGTGAATCTTCCTTATTGATGGGCGTTTTTCAGTTTTTCCGCTTGGTCGGCAGTGGCGAGGGCATTGATGATCTCATCTAAGTCGCCGTCCATCACCGCGTCAATGCGGTACAGGGTCAGTCCCACCCGATGGTCGGTGACGCGACCCTGGGGGAAATTGTAGGTGCGGATGCGCTCGTTGCGCATTCCCGTTCCCACCTGACTGCGGCGCATACCGGTGACTTCGCTGTCCAGGCGCTCCTGCTCCATTTCGTAGAGCTTGCTGGCCAGCATCCGCATACATTTTTCCCGGTTCTGGATCTGGCTCCGTTCCTCCTGACAGGCGACCACAATGCCCGTGGGCTTGTGAATCAGCCGGACGGCGGAGGAGGTCTTGTTGATGTGCTGACCGCCCGCGCCGCTGGAACGGAAGACCTGCATTTCAATGTCGGCGGGGTTGATCTGCACGTCCACCTCCTCCATCTCCGGCAGAACCGCGACGGTTGCCGTGGAGGTGTGGACGCGGCCGCCGGATTCCGTTTCGGGAACCCGCTGCACCCGGTGGACGCCGGATTCATATTTGAGCCTGGAATACGCGCCCCGGCCGCTGACGATGAAGTCCGCTTCCTTCACGCCTCCCAGCTCCGTTTCGTTCAGGTTCATCAGCTCGATGCTCCAGCCCATTTTCGCGGCGTACATGGAGTACATCCGGAACAAACTGTGGGCAAACAGGGCGCTTTCCTCGCCGCCGACGCCGCCGCGAATCTCCATAATGACGTTTTTCTCGTCATTGGGGTCTTTGGGAAGCAGCAGAATCTGAATTTTTTCGGCCAGCGCTTCCTTCTGCGCCTTGGCGGCGGCGTAGGTTTCCTGGCAAAGCTCCTTCATTTCCGGGTCTGCCATCAGCTCCTGGGCGTCCGCCATGTCCTGCTGCGCCTGATTGTAGGTGCGGAAGGCTTCCACGATGGGTTCCAGGTCATTTTTTTCCCGAAGCAGCTTCGCCGCCTTTTGCGGGTCGGCGTAAAAATCCGGCTGCTCGGACTTGGCGGAAAGCTCCTCGTATTTGTTACAGATGGCCTGTAGTTTATCCAGCATAAGGTAACTCCATTAATTTATAATATCGGCAAATCTGGCAGAAGGACACCTATTTTCGACTTTTTTCCAGACATACATCCACCTTGCGGGGGAATGTTATTGGGGACGGAACACATTCAAGACGCAGCTGGCGGTGTCCGTCAGGGAATTTGTCTCTCGCAGGCGCTGAGCGCCGTCCTTGCCGATGCGGAAAACGTGGGGCGTCATGGAAAGCAGATTCTCCACCTGCTCCCCTTCCACGGTGAAGGTGAACCGGATGGGGACGGATTTCACAAGGGTGAAGCCCGGCACGTCCGGGACGGTGTCCTTGGGCTTTTCAATCAGATGGTCGTAGATGATGGACTTTAGTCCCAACAGATGGTCTTCCGCCGCCAGCACCTGAAGAAAGTACCCATCCGGCCGCAGAACGCGCTTAAATTCCTCCGGCATGGTCAGGGCAAACAGACTAGTGAGCAGGCGGCATGAATGGTCGGCCACGGGAATGTGGGACGCGGTGGCGCAGAGCCACAGACCGTTCTTGTATTTCCCGGCGGCGCAGCGGACGGCCTCCCGGGAGATGTCCATTCCCGTGAGGTGCATTCCCAGTGCGTCGGCCAGCCGTGCGGAGTAATACCCTTCCCCGCAGCCTACGTCCAGAAGCTCGCCGGAAGGTCTTATCTCATTTGAGTTAACCCTTAACTCTTTCGCGACAGCGATCAGGGCATCGGCAATGGGGGCGTAGTATCCCGCTTCCAGGAAGGCGCGGCGGGACAGCACCTGCTCCCGGGTGTCCCCCGGATGCAGGGAGTGCTTCTGCTGAACCGTCAGCAGATTCACATAGCCCTGCCGGGCAATGTCGAAGCAGTGATGTTCGGCGCAGACGAGGGATTTGTCCAACATATTCAGTTTGCTTCCGCAGATCGGGCAAATCAAATCCATTCCGCAACCCTCCACCCTATAGTATACCGCATTTTTGCCGCTACGTCAAATCAAAATCGTGGAAATTGGCAGGGTGGACACGGAAGCGATGGAGCAGAACATAAAAATAACGGGAGGTGGTTCCATGCGGCGGTTTCTGGCGGTTCTTGCGGTGCTTAGCCTGTTGGTTATCCCCGTGGACGGGGCGGAAACGACAAAATATGTGGCCCTGACCTTTGACGACGGGCCGTCCGGGCGGTATACCCGCCGGCTTTTGGACGGACTGTGGGAGCGAGAGGTAAAGGCCACGTTTCTGCTGTGCGGCTACCGGATCCAGGATTACCCGGACATCACCCAGCGGATTTTCGACGAGGGTCACGAGATCGGCTACCACGGCTACACCCACAACAGCATGGAGAAAATGAGCCGCCGCGCGGTGGCCTCCGAGATCATGGACACCCAGGCGCTGCTGCCCGAGGGGTGCGAGCCGGTGTTTCTTCGTCCGCCGGGAGGGTGCTGCAGCGACGCGGTGCGTCAGGTGGCCGAGGCGCGGCGGCTGGCCATACTCAGCTGGTCGGTAGACCCCCGGGACTGGGCGACCTCCGACACGGCGGCGGTGGAGCGGGCGGTGCTGAAAAACGTGAAGGACGGGGACATCGTCCTGCTCCACGACATGACGGCAAGCTCGGTGCAGGCGGCGCTGGACATTGTGGACGTTCTGAAAAACCAGGGCTACGAGATCGTCACGGTGTCGGCGCTGGTAAAGCTCCGGGGCGTGAAGCTGAAGCCGGGAAAGACCTATACCAGCTTCCCGGCGGAGCCAAAATGAAAGGAACAACCCCTTGGCTCCCCCTCCGGGAGAGCTGTCGCCGTAGGCGACTGAGAGGGCATTGCACCCCGGTTTTCCCTCTCCGTCCTCGCTTTGCTCGTCCACCTCTCCCAAAGGGAGAGGCAAGGGGTGCTTATAAAAAACAGACACAGCAGGTTATCCTACTGTGTCTGTTGACTATTTGACAATGGCACTTACGACGCCTGATTTTCAAAGGCGTTGACCTCGCTGGCGGATTCCATGGCGAAGTAAGCGCGCAGAACATCCTCAGCCACGGCGGCGAGGGTCGCGCCGTGGGCGGCCTTTTCGCCGTAGACGGCCACGGCAACTTCCGGGTCTTCCATGGGGGCGAAGCAGAT
>CAKTKX010000168.1 GCA_934572365.1 uncultured Oscillospiraceae bacterium | reverse complement strand
CAAAGCCGTCGGTGCGAAGCACCTCGATGGGCTGATTGGCACAGGGCGCACAGCAAATGTGCATCAGGGTTTTCATGAAAGCCTCCTATGGCAGACAGAATACGCCGCAGCAGCGGCCATTCCGTTTATCGTATCACGGAATCGCGAATTACGCAAGAGATTGGAAAAACCGTTTCTATCCGGCGTTACGGCTCCAGACTTCCCGTCAAACCGTCCTTGTAAAGCCCGGTGATGCGGACGCGGCGCACCTGATTGTGCAGCCCCTCTCCCGGGACATAGACCTTCTCATAATTAGGCGCGTGGCCGGTGAACAGGCCGTCCTCCATGTCCTCAAACAGGACGTTTTGCACGGAGGCGATCAGCGCTTCCCGATAGGCGCGGCTCATTTCCTCCGCCACGGCGATGGCCGCCCGGCTTCTGGCTTCCTTCACGGCGTTGCCGTGCTGCCCCGGCATTTTGTCCGCGGGCGTGCCGGGACGGCGGGAATAGGGGAAAATGTGCATTTCCGCAAAGCCGCACTTGCGGATAAACGCAAGGCTCTGGGAAAATTCCTCCTCCGTCTCCCCGGGGAAGGCCACGATCATGTCCGTGGTAACGGCGCAATCCGGAAACCAAGTCCGCAACAAGCAGACGCTTTCATAGTACCGCGCGGTATCATACTTCCGCCGCATCCGCTGCAATACCGTATCGCACCCGGACTGCATGGACAGGTGGAACTGAGGGCAGAGATTGGGGAGCCGGGAGAGCCGCCGGCAGAAATCCTCCGTCACGATTCTCGGCTCCAGACTGCCCAGCCGCACCCGCAGCGCCGGAACGGCGGTGCAGACCGCTTCGATCAGCTCCGTGACCGCGGGCTTCCCCGGAAGGTCTGCGCCCCAGCTGGCGATCTCAATGCCCGTCACCACGATCTCCCGGTAGCCCCGCCGGGCAAGCTCCTGCGCCTGACAAACGGCTACGTCCACCGGCGCGGAACGGATCGGCCCCCGGGTGTAGGGAATGATGCAGTAGGAGCAGAAATTCACGCACCCGTCCTGCACCTTCAGCATGGCGCGGGTACGTTCCTCCAGCCCACCGGCGGGGAGAACTTCAAATTCCCGGCGGCGCAGGGCGTTGTCCAGCTGTTCGGCCTGGGTCTTGCCCTCCATGGCGGAGAGCATCAGCTCCACAAATTCCCGCCGCCCGCCGCTGCCGCCAATGATGTCCACCCCCAGGGAACGCACCGCCTCCGGTGCGTGCTGGGTGTAGCAGCCGCACACGCCGATGACGGCGTCGGGATTTTCCCGGCGGCACCGGCGGATGACCGCCCGGTTTTTCTTGTCCGCCACGGCGGTGACGGAGCAGGTGTTGATGATATAGCCGTCGCAGGGCTGGTCAAACTGCCCGATCTCATGCCCCAGCTCGGTCAGCAACTGCTCCATAGCCTGGGTCTCGTATTGATTTGTCTTGCAGCCAAGGGTATAGAACGCAAACTTCATATGTCAATTCCACCAATAAAGATGCTAATAATTTGTATTAATCGTCCAAACCGACAGTTGAATTTTCGGGGGAAACTGCTATAATAATGACTATCCACCGATGATACGGGGAAGTTAGTGCCGCCGCCGGATCGTTCCCCCCAATTATACACGAAAAAGACAGGTTTGTACAGTTGCAGGAGGTACTTTTGTGCGGGAATTTCAGGTTCGGCTTCAGTCGGTTCAGGATGTTCAGGAGTTTGTCTCGCTGTCCACGGCGCGTTCTTTTCCGGTGATCATCCGGGACGTCAGCAACAAGGTCAACGGCAAAAGCTTCATGGAAATGTTCTGCCTGGATCTGTGCGGCCCCCTGCAGGTAAATGTGGATTGCAGCGAAGAGGAGCTTACCGCCTTTTGTTTCGACGTTGAAAAGTTCCTGATCAAATAAATATGGCTCTAGCAGCACCGTCCTGGGAATACTCGGGGCGGGTTTTTTACCCCTTCGGCGGCGGATATTTGACTTTCCACACGCTTCATGATATCATAACCCTATCTAAACAGGAGGCGTTTCGATGCAGTTTTTGTACTATGCCCTGTTCGCCGCCGGCATTGTGGCGGTTGACCAGATTTCCAAATATTTTACCGTTGCCTGCATTCCCCTTTACACGGATATCCCCTTGATTCCCGGCGTCCTGAACCTGACCTACGTGCAGAATTCCGGCGCGGCCTTTTCCTCCTTTGAGGGACAGCAGTGGCTGTTTGCCCTGATTTTTCTGTTCTTCACCGGGCTGATCGTCTGGGAATATTTCAAAAAGAAGATGGCCTTCACGCCCTTCGAGCGCTGGTGCATTGCGGCGATCTACGGCGGCGGCCTTGCCAATATGATTGACCGGCTCCGCATGGGCTACGTGGTGGACATGATCGAGACGGCCTTTATGGACTTCCCCGTGTTCAACGTGGCGGATTGCTTCATCACCTGCGGCTGCGTGCTGCTGATGGGGCATCTGGTGCTGTTCAACAAGGGCTTCTGGAAGGACAAAAAGAAATGATCTTGTTTGCCGACACCGCCGGGGAGCGTCTGGACGCGTTTCTGGCGAGACAGCCCGGAAACTTAAGCCGCAGCGCGGCGCAAAGGCTCATTGAAGAGGGCATGGTCACGCGAAACGGCGTCCCCGGGAAGAAAAACGACCGATTAAACATCGGCGACCGGGTGGAGTACACGATTCCCGAGGCAAAGCCCGTGGACATCGTTCCCACCGAAATGCCTCTGGACATTGTCTACGAGGACGACGACCTGCTGGTCATCAACAAGCCCAAGGGGCTGGTGGTGCATCCCGCCGCCGGACATGCCGACGACACCCTGGTCAACGGCCTGCTCTACGCTCTGGGGGACGATCTTTCCGGCATCAACGGCGAGCTGCGCCCGGGAATCGTCCACCGCATTGATAAGGACACGTCGGGACTCCTGGCCGTGGCGAAAAACGACTACGCCCACACCATGCTGGCCTCTCAGCTGAAGGATCACACCATGGCCAGAACCTACGAGGCCATCGTCTGCGGCGTCATGAAGGAAGACTGCGGTACCGTGGACGCGCCCATCGGGCGGCATCCCACGGACAGGAAGAAAATGTGCGTCACCCGGCGGGGCGGGCGCAGCGCCGTCACCCATTGGGAGGTGGTGCGCCGCTACAAGGGCTATACCCACATCCGCTGCAAGCTGGAAACCGGCCGCACCCACCAGATTCGGGTACACATGGCCTACATCGGCCATCCCATTCTGGGGGACACGGTTTATGGCCGCAAAAAGGCGGAGCTTGGCCAGAGCAGCCAGTGCCTCCACGCCGGGGCGCTGTGCTTTCAGCACCCAAGGGACGGGCATCCGGTGATGGTTTTCGCCGAGCTGCCCCCCTATTTCCGGGACGTGCTGGATAAGCTGGAAAAGATGAAATAGAAATCAGGAGGACGTTATGGGAAAATTTTCGGATTTCCTGCTCACCGCGGATTACGACCGGACGCTGACGGCGCCGGACTCCTCTATCCCGGAGCGGAATTTGGAGGCCATTCGCTACTTTATGGAAAACGGCGGCGCGTTCACCGTCAACACCGGGCGGAGTATGCCGATGACGCAGGTGTTTCGCG
>CAKTKX010000167.1 GCA_934572365.1 uncultured Oscillospiraceae bacterium | reverse complement strand
AAGGACGCCCACTGCATGACCATCACGCTGCTGACGGACTCTCAGGGCAACAAGATGGGCAAGACCGCCGGAAACGCCGTCTGGCTGGATGCCAACAAGACCTCTCCCTTTGAGTTCTACCAGTATTGGCGGAACGTTGGCGACGCCGACGTGATGAAGTGCATCCGGATGCTGACCTTCCTGCCTCTGGAGCAGATCAATGAGATGGACACCTGGGCGGATGCCAAGCTCAACGAGGCCAAGGAAATCCTCGCCTTTGAGCTGACCAGGATGGTTCATGGCGAGGAAGAGGCCGAAAAGGCCAGAGCCGCCGCCAAAGCGCTGTTTGTGGGCGGCGGTGACGATGCCAACATGCCCACCACGGAGATTTCCGCCGACAAGCTGGCAGACGGCAAGATCGGAATCCTGAACCTGATGGTGGCCTGCGGACTGGCGCCCTCCAACAAGCAGGCGCGGCAGCTGGTGGAGCAGGGCGGCGTTCTGGTCAACGACGAGAAGGTGCCCAGCGCCCAGTTCGCCGTGACGGAGGAAATGCTGAAGGCGGGCGTGAAAATCCGCAAGGGCAAGAAGATTTTCCACAAAGCGGTGCTGGCCTGATGCTGGAGCTTGGGGTAGAAACCGACCGGGAGGCGGTGAACCGGCTGGCGCGTCAGGTACACGCCATGCACGTTGCCTGGCGGCCGGATATCTATGAAATGCCCCGGGAAATGTATCCGCCGGAGCGCTTTCGGGAAGCGATAGCGGAGCGGTCTTTGTATGTAGCCCGACTGCACAGCGCAGTGGTGGGCTATGTGAGCCTGAAGATCCGAAATTATGACAGCCCGGGACTGGTCAAGCGGAAGGTTCTGCTGATCGACGAAATTGCCGTTGAGGAGACCCTTCGTGGTCAGGGTATCGGCACGGAGATGATGGAGGATGTCCGCACGCTGGCAAGAGCCTTTGGCTGCACGGATTTACAGCTGGGGGTCTACCCCCAGAATGACGCCGCCGTGGCTTTCTACCAGAAATGCGGCTTTACCATCCGCAGTATAGAAATGCAGAGGAAACTGTAATAAAAATGCAGGCCGTCCGCTGAAGTTGCGGGCGGCCTGATTCCTTTGAAGATGCCACCCGAATTGGGCGGGGTGCATCAGACAGTCAACAGGCACAGTGGGATAATGAACTGCACCCCTTGCCTCTCCCTGTGGGAGAGGTGGCTGAGCGAAGCGAAGACGGAGAGGGGAAGCCAGTGGGCAGCGCCCTCTCAGTCACCTTCGGTGACAGCTCTCCCAAAGGGAGAGCCAAGAGGCTGTACCCGCATTTAGCACGAGAAGTGGAGCGTATCTGTATCGATACGCTCCACAATGCTTTGTGGCTACCCACTAAAAGGGCGGCGTTTTTCGTTTACAGCAGGTTCTTTTTCAGCTTTTCCAGATTTTCGCTGCTCATAGGCGTCAACGGAAGACGGCATCCTCCGCAGTCGTAGCCGATGAGCTGCATGGCGGCTTTTACGGGAATGGGGTTGACCTCGCAGAACAGCAGCTCAATGAGGGGCAGCAGCTCCGCCTGCAACGCGGCGGCGGTGTCAAAATCTCCCGCCAGCGCCGCCTGCGCCATAGCCTGGGTCTCCACGGGGGCGACGTTGGACAGAACCGAAATGACGCCCTGCCCGCCCAGGGACATCACTGCTACTGCCTGGTCGTCGTTGCCGCTCCAAACGGGAAAATCCGGGCAGGCGGCGCAGAGCTTTGCAATTTTGGAAATGCTGGAAGACGCTTCCTTGACGCCTGCCAGGTTGGGAATGCGGGACAGCCGGTCATAGACCTCCACGGGAATGTCGACGCCGGTGCGGGAGGGGACGTTATAGGCGATGACCGGGATATGTACCGCTCCGGCTACGGCACTGTAGTGGGCAAGCAGACCCTCCGGCGTGGCCTTGTTGTAGTAGGGCGTGACCACGAGGAGCGCGTCTGCCCCAGCGCCCTCCGCCGCGCGGCTCAGGGCTAGTGCGTGTTCGGTGCAGTTTGACCCGGTTCCGGCGATGATCAAACAGCTGTCCCCGGCGTATGCCTTCGCCCGGCGGAACAGCTCCAGCTTTTCGCAGTCGGACAGGGTGGCGGATTCGCCGGTGGTGCCGCAGATCACCACGGCTTCGATGCCCGCGTCGATCTGGCGGCGCAGAAGCTGCTCCATCATGGGATAGTTGACTTTTCCCCCGAGAAACGGGGTGACGAGTGCTGTACAGGCTCCTGTAAAGAATGGTTGCTTCATAGGCTGATACCTCCACGCCAGTCTATGCCGGGGGAATGTATTTTGTCTGTTGCAAAACGGGAAAAAATGGGCTATACTGTGGACACAGACAATTTGGAGGAAAAACATGAAAACACATGATTTTTGGTATGATCTGCCGGAAGAACTGATCGCCCAGACGCCATTGGAGCGGCGGGACGGTTCCCGGCTGATGGTTCTGAACCGGGAGACCGGGGAAATTCAGCATAAACATTTTTATGATATCATCGACTATCTGAACCCCGGCGACTGCCTGGTGATGAACGATTCCCGGGTGCTGCCCGCCCGGCTTATGGGGCATCGCCCCACCGGCGGCGTGGTGGAGGTGCTGCTTCTGCGGGACTTGGGGAATAAATGCTGGGAGTGCCTGTGCAAGCCCGGCCGGAAAATGCAGGTCGGCAATGAGGTCATCTTCGGAGACGGCGAGCTGACGGCCGTTGTTCGGGAAGTGCGGGAGGACGGCAACCGGGTGGTGGAATTCCGGTACGAAGGAATTTTTCTGGAAGTGCTGGAACGCCTTGGGAAGATGCCCCTGCCGCCCTACATCAAGGAGGAACTTCAGGATCAGGAGCGGTATCAGACCGTCTATTCCCGTGAGGTCGGCTCCGCCGCCGCGCCCACGGCGGGACTGCATTTTACAAAAGAATTGTTGGAAAAAATCCGGGAAAAGGGCGTAAACGAAGCCTTTGTGACCCTGCACGTAGGGCTCGGCACCTTCCGCCCGGTAAAGGCGGAGGAAGTGACTGAGCATCATATGCACTCCGAGCTGTGCATGATGAACGCCGAAACCGCAAAAATACTGAACGAAACGAAGCGAAACGGCGGGCGGGTCATCTGCGTGGGCACGACTTCCTGCCGCACGCTGGAATCCCTGGTAAACGACGACGGCACCTTCGAGGCCAAGTCCAAATGGACGGATATTTTCATTTACCCGGGGTATACCTTCAAGGCCATGGACGGTCTGATCACCAATTTCCATCTCCCGGAAAGCACCCTCGTCATGCTGGTGTCCGCATTTGCAGGTCGCGAGCATGTGCTGAACGCCTATGAAGAAGCGGTGAAGCAGCGGTATCGGTTCTTTTCCTTCGGGGATGCTATGTGTATTGTATAGCATAAGCTTTTTACGCATAAATGGCAACCGGCCTTTTAGGCCGGTTGCCGTTACTTTTTGGAGAAAAAATGAGTTTTGCAGCACACCAATCCATTTATCATTTGCAACTGATACTAGTTTTCAATAAAACGGTTAAAAACCGTTTTATTCGGCTGCTGTTTCAGCAGCCAGCGGCGTAGCCGCAAAAAAACGTAAGTCCATACATTTCTCGCCGCTACCGGCGGCC
>CAKTKX010000166.1 GCA_934572365.1 uncultured Oscillospiraceae bacterium | reverse complement strand
ATGACCAACATGGTCATCGGCCGGGTGCTGACCATTGACGAGCTGTTCGAGATGGGCTACAAGGCCGTGTTCGTCGGCTCCGGCGCAGGTCTGCCCATGTTCATGAACATCCCCGGCGAATCCCTGAAGGGCGTTCTGTCCGCCAACGAATATCTGACCCGTACCAACCTGATGAAGGCCTACACCGAGGAAGCCGACACCCCCGTCATCAAGTCCAAGGCTGTGGCGGTCGTCGGCGGCGGCAACGTGGCTATGGACGCCGCCCGGTGCGCTATGCGTCTGGGCGCGGAGCATGTGTACATCGTCTACCGTCGCGGTGAGGCCGAAATGCCTGCCCGTCTGGAAGAGCAGCATCACGCCAAGGAAGAGGGCATCGAGTTCAAGACCCTGTGCAACCCCGTGGAGATCCTGAGCGGCGAAGACGGCCGCGTGAACGGCATCAAGTGTGTGCGCATGGAGTTGGGCGAGCCGGACGCTTCCGGACGCCGCCGTCCCATCGCTGTTGAGGGTAGCGAGTTCGTGCTGGATGTGGACACCGTCATCATGGCGCTGGGTACCAGCCCCAACCCCCTGATCCGCTCCACCACCCCCGGCCTGGACACCAACCGCAAGGGCTGCCTGATCGTGGACGAGAACGAGATGACCACCCGCAACGCCGTGTTCGCCGGCGGTGACGCCGTTACCGGCGCTGCCACCGTCATCCTGGCCATGGGCGCAGGCAAGAAGGGCGCGGCCGCCATTGACGCGTTCCTGAAGAAGTAATTTGAAACAGTAAAAATCACCCCACGATTCGTGGGGTGATTTTTGCGTCTATAGAGGAATTCCCGCGCAATGGGGACATTTTTACGTCCGCAGCAGTTCCTGAAAGCCGGGGCTGAAAAACTCTCCGCCGTCGGCGTCCAGCCACATGGCTTCGGCATTGTAGCGTGTCAGCAAAGCCTGCCCCTCGTCCTGGGGCATCAGGAAAAGCGCCGTGGACAGGGCGTCGGCAATGCCGGAATCGGCGCACACCACGGTGACAGAACGCCAGTACCGCGACGGCATCAGGGTTTCCGGGTCGATGATGTGGTGGTAGTATTCCCCGTCCACCAGATACGTGCGCTGGTAATCGCCGCTGGTGACCACGCTGCCCCTGGTGACGCCGACGGTGTGCAGGTAATCCCCGCCGTCCGGATTCTGGATGCCCACCACCCAGGGGTCGCCGTCTTCGGTTTTGGGGCCGGTGGCGCAGATGTTGCCGCCCACGCTGATGAGCAGCCCCTCCGGCGCGTCCTCCGCCGCCCGCTGGGCAGACCAGCCCTTGGCCACCGCACCCACGTCCAGCCGGGTCTCCGGGTCGGTGATAAAGACGGTGGAAGCGTCCTCGTCGATGACGACGGCGTCAAAATCCATGTGTTCCGCCGCGTGTTCCAAAGCGGCCCGGTCGGGAAGGGCGGCGTTTGCCGGATCGTCCAGTCCTGCCGTCCGGGCGTCGTGCCACAGCGCCAGAACGCCGCCCATGGCGACGTTGACCTTGCCGCCGGTGGCGTCGTAAAACTCCCGGCATTCCCGCAGCAGCCGGATGATGTCCCCGTCCACCTCCACGGGGGCGATGCCCGCCTGATCGTTGACGGTTTTCAGATTGTTCATGTCTTCGTAGTCGTTGTAGATGTCGAACAGCTGGTGATACCGCAGCAGCGTATCGTAGATGCCCTGGGCGGTTTCCGTGAAGGCCGCCTGACTTTCTGCCCGGCCGCGAATCACGGTGACCGTGTCGAACAGGGTCAGATACGTACTTTCGTAAACGGTTTGCTTTCCCCACGCCGCTCTGGCGGCGCAGCCGGTGAGAAGACACACAAGCATAAGCACCGCAAGCAATTTTTTCATATCGGTTCCCTCCATAGGGCGTTTTGCTTCCATCATAGTACCACACCCCCGAAAGACTGTAAAGAGGGAACATATCCCGCCGCAAAAAACGGCGTTCATAAAAGATTTACACATTTTCAGTTGATATTCAGGGCCAAACGGTGCTATGCTGTTACAAATTATAATGCCCGATTCTGGGTAGTTAGGAGCGCAGTATGTCCAAATTCTCCGTCAAAAAGCCGCTGACGGTTTTCGTTGCGGTGATCGCCATATTGGTGCTGGGCGTGGTGGCCTATTTCCGCATGACCCCCGATCTGTTCCCCAATATGGATTTCCCCTACGTCCTGATCATGACCACCTACCCCGGCGCAAGCCCGGAAAAGGTGGAGCAGGAGATCACCAAGCCCATGGAGCAGGCCATGTCCACCCTGGATCACATTCAGGAGGTGACCTCCGTTTCCAGCGAAAACGTGGGCATGGTCATTCTGGAATTCACCGAGGGCGTCAACATGGACACCGTGGGCGTGGATATCCAGCAGGAGATCTCCCAGCTGTCCGCCGACTGGTCGGACACGGTGGGCACGCCCTACGTGCTGAAAATCAACCCCTCCATGCTCCCCGTGGAGGTGGCGGCAGTGTCTATGGAGGGCATGGACACCGTGGAGCTGACGGAATTTCTGGACGAAACGCTGATGAATAAGCTGGAGGGCGTTCCCGGCGTCGCCCGGATCACCACCAGCGGCGAAATTCAGCAGGAGCTGCACGTGGTGCTGGATCAGAAGCGGATCGACAAGCTGAACGACCGGATCGCCGCCGCCATCAACGGTGAGCTGGACGATGCCGCCGCCGAGCTGAACGAGAAAAAAGAGGAACTGGAGGACGCCCAGAAAAAAGTAAACGGCGCCCAGTCTCAGCTCAGCGCCGGGGTCAACGCCCTGATTCAGGGGGAAAAGCAGCTGAATGAGAAAAAGACGGAGCTGACGGCCATGCGGGAGGAGCTTCAGCAGCAGCTGGAGCAGGCGCAGACCGGACGGCAGCAGCTGGTGGTCGCCTACACCGCCCTGAAGGAGCTGAACGACCAGGTAAATAACGTCCTCGCCGCCCAGCAGGAAGCCCACAGCTACCGGGACACCCTTCAGACTCTGTCCGACCGGCAGAGCGCCCTGGCCGCCAAGGAAAGCAGTCTCGCCCAGCTGAAACAGGACAACAAAGCCCTGGACACGGAGATCCAGGCGCTTCGGGAGCAAATCGCGGGCATGGATCCCACCGACGAAAATCTCCCCGCTTTGAACGCGGCGCTTGCGGAGAAGGAAGCTGCCTACAATAACAATCAGCTGACCATCGCCCAGACTGAGGCGGAGGTCGCGGTGGAAAAAAGCGCCCTGGAAGCGGATATGGCAGCCGCCGGGGTGACGGCGGAAACCCTGCCCACCCAGCTGGCCAACGCCGTGGCAGCCGCCGCGGCCGCGGATACCGCGGTAGACCGCATTGACGCGCTGCTGGCGTCTCAGGGCACCGACCGGGCGGGTCTGGCCGCCTCCGTGGCGGAGACAAAGGCGCAGCTGGACACCCTGGACGAGGGCATTGCCCAGCTGGAAAGCGCATTGAAAGAACTGGATGACGGTATGCTTACCATCGAGGACGCCCAGCAGCTGCTGAATGAGCAGAAAACCGCCGGTATGCTGCAAATCAGCACCGGCGCGGCCAAGCTGGCGGTGAGCAGCGCCGCCATTTCCCAGGGCTTAAGCCAGATCGAAAGCGGTCTG
>CAKTKX010000165.1 GCA_934572365.1 uncultured Oscillospiraceae bacterium | reverse complement strand
GCGCAGAGGTAGCCCCGGCAGAGAATCTCAAACACGCAGTCCCCCATATGGGCAAGCCCCAGATTGGAAATGGCGTCGATCTCCGACTGGGGCAGGTTCATTTTGAAATAATTTTCCATAGTCTCTCCCGATTGACCAGAAATTGGGCGCAAAGCCCGGTGAACAGCCCGGTGAGGATGCTGATGACGATCATCACCGGCAGGTAAACCGCCAGGGACACCGTCCCCGTCAGGGCGACGGCCATGGCCATCTGCCCGATGGAGTGGGCGACGGCGCCCAGGCATCCGGCGACCCAGAGCTGCTTTTTCGTTAGAATTTTCCGTAGGGCGATGGTCACGCCGATGGCGCAGACGCCCCCGGCGGCGGAGTACAGAATGGTGCTGAAATTCCCGGCGAACACCGCCCCCAGAAAAATTCGCACCGCCAGAACCGCCGCGCCCTCCTTCGGCCCCAGCACGAACACGGTGAACACCGTTACAATGTTGGCAAGCCCCAGCTTCACGCCGGGGATGGGAACCGGGGAGGGAATCTGGGCTTCGATCATGAAAATGGTCAGGGCAATGGCGGCCAGCAGCGCAAGAAGCGTCAGTTTTTTGGTTTTCAATCCGGCACCGCCTTCCTGAGATTTTTTATATTCTGTACAGCCGTTTCCCGTTTTCCATGGTGGCGGCGTGAACTTCCTCTACGGAAATGCCGCGGATCTCCGCCAGACGCTCCGCCATGCGGTACAGCTTTCCGGGGTCGTTGCGCTTCCCCCGGAAGGGTTCCGGGGACATGTAGGGGCAGTCGGTTTCCAGAACGATGCGGTCCAAGGGAATGGCGGCGGCGGTCTCCACCGCTTTCCGGGCGTTTTTGAAGGTCAGAACTCCGGTAAAGCCGATGTACCAGCCCCGGGCGATCAGCCATTTTGCCATTTCCGCCGAGCCGGAATAGCAGTGGAACACCCCCGTGACCTCCGGAAATTCCTCCACCATGCGAAGCCCGTCCTCATGGGCTTCCCGCTCGTGGACGATGACGGGAAGACTTAAGTCCCGCGCCAGCCCCATCTGGGCGCGGAAGGCCGCCTGCTGACGCTCTCGCGGGATGTCCTCATAATGGTAGTCAAGGCCGATCTCGCCGATGGCCTTGATCTTAGGATTTTGTTTGCATAATGTCCGGTATTCTTCCAGAACGGCGTCATTTACCTCGTCGGCGGCGTCCGGATGGGAGCCGACGGCGGCGTAGATATAGTCATACCGGGATGCCAGAGTGGAAGCCGCCCGGGAGGACGCGAGACTGCATCCGGGGTTCATCAGCAGCCCGATGCCCTGCTCCGGAAGGGCGGACAGAAGCGCTTCCCGGTCGGCGTCAAAGGCGCGATCGTCCATATGGGCGTGGGTGTCAAACAGCATAGTTTCTCCTTATATAATGTAAGCTACTCGATGACGGCCACCAGGCAGCCGTCCATCTCCGTGACCCGGGGATCGTCCAGGGAAAAGTCCGTCCCGTTGGGGTATCCCCGCAGACCCTCCCCGGTGCGCTTGACCTGGGCTTCCTTCAGCACCCAGAAGGTCAGCAGCGCACGGCGCTTGTCCGGGGCGGCGTCGAACTGCGCCTTTTCGTTGGGAGACAGGATTTTCTCCGCCAGAGCGAGATTTACGTTCCGGTCAAGCTCCTCGGCGTCGATGCCGATCTCCCAGCGGGACAGGGCGCAGAACGCCCGCCGGGGGGTGTGGGAAATGGAAAAATGCCAGTCACTGCCGGGGAAATAGGGCTTACCGCCCGCCGCTATGGCGATGGACGGCAATTCCAGCCCGGTTTCCTCCCGGTAAAGCGCCGCCAGCAGCGCCCGCCCTGCCTCGTAGCCGGTTCGCCCGGCGAGGGCACAGGACACGATTTTCACAGCGCGTCGATGATGTCGGATTCCGACGGCTCCTTGGGACGGCGGTTTCTCAGCCGGTCAACCAGAATGGCAACGCCCACGATCAGCACCAGCAGACCGCACAGACTGATAACGACCCGGGAGGTCGTCATGGGCAGAGCGATCAGCACCGCGCCGAGAACCGTGGTAATGACGGCGGGAAGAATGCCGTAATGGTACCGGCCGGCGTTCAGAATGTCCTGAATGCCCCGGACGACCAGCAGAATTCCGGCCAGACGTCCCAGCCCTGCGGCCAGCATCAGGGGGTTGCGCAGAAGCCACGCGCCCACGGCGAAGCAGCACACGGCGGAGAGCACCTTCCCCAGGGTATCAAAATGCCCGGCGACGGCGCTGACGGCGAACACGACGCCCGCGATCACCAGCACCCAGCCCAGAATCTGCGCCACAAGGGCGGAGGCAGAGTCCGGATGAATGAGAAGAAGCAGACCCAGCACCATCAGCAGCACCGGAGTAGCGATCAGACGGATAATGGATAAAATAGTATCTTTCATAATAGAGTCACCTCACTAAAGTTCAGTATACCCCGAATCCGGGGCGGTGTCAATCGGGGAAAGCGGAAATCGGGGTATTGCCCGGCATGCACGACGCCCCCCTCGGAACGAGGGGGGCGCTGAAACGTTGTGAGCTGCGGAAAAGCGGGGGTAGTACCCTTTATTTGCCCCACTTGGGGGCGTCCCTTGGGAACGAGGGAATGGGTTTATCCTCCGCCGGTATCCGGTTTCTCACGTAAAATGCGCGGCTTCTTTCCTCCCTTCTCCAGCATCACCTACATCTTGTGATTTTTCCGCTTTTTTCAATCCCACATGTTGTGTTTCGACAGAATTTGCGCCGCAGTTGTGCTACTATGATTCCAGGCTCGCAGGACGAAGCCGGATGACTGCCGCCGTGGCGTCGTCCATCTGCTTCCCGCGGCCATACTCCAGAATCTTTGCTGCCAGCTCCCCAGGCGGCATGTCCGGAGTCAGGTCAGACCGGCGGGAAATCCCCTCTCCATCCACGCCGTCGCTGAGCAATACCAGCGCTTCCCCCCGACGCAGGGACAGCTTCTCCACCGTTTCCCGTCTTTCCGTTACGGAAATGCCCGGCGGTGGGGTGGCTGTCCCTATTTTTTCCGCGCTGCCCCGGCGAAGCAGCCAGCTGGGGGCGGCGCCCCACTTGTATAGCGTGGCGTGGCCGGTGTCAAGATAGAGTTCCGCCAAGTCCACCGTGACCGCCCCGGCGCTGCCCCGGAGGGCGAGAATGCTGTTGAGGGTGCGCAGAGCATGGGCGGCGGGAAACCCGGCGGTGAGCATCTGCCGCAGAAGCGACCCTGCCGACTGCCCCTCCTGCGCAGCACCCAGTCCGGTACCCATCCCGTCGCAGAGAAGAACGTAGTACCGGCACTCGGATCCCGGAAAGGCAAGACAGCGGTCGCCGTTGGCAAGCTCCTTGCTGCGGCTGCGGGCGGCGGCCTCGGCGCGAAACCAGGCCCGCGGCCGCTGCCCACGGCGGGGCAGATCGTCGGCGAGCCGTCGCAGGAAATCCCCCAGAAACTGATACTGCTGCACCATCGCCGCCCGGTACTCCGACTGCCGGGCGCTGTCGGCCTTCAGAAGCTTTAATTGCTCCTGCCCCCGGCGAAGCTCCGGGATCAGCCGCCCTGATTTGCGGCACTGGGCGTCCAGCGGGTTTTGCAGCAGCGAAATATCCAGCGACGACTGCTGGGGGCAGCTGTTCCGGGC
>CAKTKX010000164.1 GCA_934572365.1 uncultured Oscillospiraceae bacterium | reverse complement strand
GCATAGGCTTCATCGGTGCCCTCGTAGCGGACTGCCCGGGCGCCGGAGTCCTTATTCTTATACACCACAAAGTTTCCGGTATTTTCGTCAAAGTAGATGCCGAATGCTCGGGGCTCCCGGACATCCTTCCCGATAAAGAACCGGGTCACATTCTCGGGCGGAAGTCCCTTGCTTTCATACCAACGCTTCAGCTCCGCAATGGTCAGCGGCTGATCCCCGCTGGACCGCCGGACATTCCGATTCGGCGCCCCACAGCCGGGACAGGCCTCCTCCGTATCGTTCATCATACTGCCGCAGTATTCACACCGGATCTTCACAGCTATCCCCCCTTTTTGTTTATCATACCCGATGTTTTGGGAAATGTAAACGGGGAATATTAACAAAAGGAGCATACGCAACCTCCACCAAGAGTCCGCGTATGCTCCTTTTGTTAATACCCTATTTCACTCAGCGCCTTTTCAATTTGTTCGCTACTAAATCCGTAACGCTTCATATCTTTGGTAAGTCCTGCCCTCGATGCACCTTCGCTATTTTGCTCCGCATAAAGGATTGCCTGCTCATCCCAGTCAATATCAAGATGCTCAGCAGCAATCTTTGCATCTTCACGGGGAAAATCGTTAAAATCAACGAGTATGCGGTTAATCAAAAAGCTCTGACCACAATGCCAAAATGGGATCTCTTTATATGCACAGATTACAGCATTTTTCTGGCTTAGTGTTAATTCCACAGTATATTCCCGCGTTTCGGTCTCTTCCCCGCAAACCGTGCAGACTGTTGCTTCCTTTCCAGCTTGTACGGTACCATCAGATTTAAATACATAGTCAGTTACGACTTGCCAATCACCTGGAGTATGGGGGATTTTTTCAATAGCTTCCTCGCACTCTTTCGAGCATCGCTCACAAATTCCCACTCGTTTTCCCTCTTCGGAGCAAGTCGCTTCCTTCTCAATCGTCCATTCCTTCACAGAATGTCCCAACGGCTCACCTTCAGTTTCCCCACACGCAGTACAGATTTTTGGTTCCGTACAAGTTGCTTCATTCCATGTATGTTCCGCTTTCTCGCCCTGCACAGCTCCACATCTAACACAATGCTTTGCCTCCTGACAGGTAGCCTCAACCCACTCATGTCCAAGCGCGCTGCCCTCCGTTTCTCCACACGTCTTACAGGTTTGCGGTGTCTCACATGTTGCAGGCTCCCACTCATGCGTATGACCACATCCCGCCAAGCCAATCATCATGCAAACCGTGAGAAGTGCCATAGTCATAGCTTTTTTCATTCGTCCTCTACCTCCAAAATAATAAAAAAGTGCGCCAACCGAGGTTGACGCACCGAAAAGCGCAACCCCAATTGTCGCCAAACAAATCTTAAATGCAAAGGAAGTTCTCCATGTCATCCAAGCGGGATTGCGTTTTTACCGTATCCATTTTGGATGACATGAAAAGGGTATACTTTCCCTAGAGAAATAGAGAAATTTCTTTGCATTATTCAGATTTGTTTGGCAATTTCATCATATCACACGTTTTCTATAAAATCAAGATATGATACAAAAGAATTGTTTCTTTCCATTATATTTTGTACCGCTTGCCCAACATGTGACGGAGATATATCATCAGACAAAGAAGCTCCCAACCGGATGGTCGGGAGCTTCTTTATGCTTTTGTTGAGAGAACTTCTGCTCAGCAGTCCTTCAGAGCCTCAGCTACGGCCACGGCCACGGAAACGGTAGCACCGACCATGGGGTTGTTGCCCATGCCCAGGAAGCCCATCATTTCCACGTGGGCAGGCACGGAGGAGGAACCGGCGAACTGGGCGTCGGAGTGCATACGACCCATGGTGTCGGTCATGCCGTAGGAAGCGGGGCCGGCTGCCATGTTGTCGGGATGCAGGGTACGGCCCGTGCCGCCGCCGGAGGCCACAGAGAAGTACTTCTTGCCCTGCTCGATGCACTCTTTCTTGTAGGTGCCGGCAACGGGATGCTGGAAACGGGTGGGGTTGGTGGAGTTGCCGGTGATGGAAACGTCCACGCCCTCGTGGTGCATGATGGCCACGCCCTCGCGGACGTCGTCAGCGCCGAAGCAGCGGACAGCCGCGCGCTCGCCGTCGGAATACTTGTACTCCTTGACGATCTTCAGCTCGCCGGTGTAGTAGTCAAACTTGGTCTGCACGTAGGTAAAGCCGTTGATCCGGGAGATGATCTGGGCGGCGTCCTTGCCCAGGCCGTTCAGGATGACCCGCAGGGGTTCCTTCCGGGCCTTGTTGGCGGAACGGGCAATGCCGATGGCGCCTTCGGCGGCGGCGAAGGACTCGTGACCGGCCAGGAAGGCGAAGCACTTGGTCTCGTCCCGCAGCAGCATGGCGCCCAGATTGCCGTGGCCCAGACCGACCTTGCGGTCCTCGGCGACGGAACCGTCGATGCAGAAAGCCTGCAGGCCGATACCGATGGCCTCGGCGGCCTCAGCGGCGGTCTTGACGTTCTTCTTCAGAGCGATGGCAGCGCCCACGGTGTAAGCCCAGCAGGCGTTCTCAAAGCAGATGGGCTGAATGCCCTTGACGATCTCGTAGGGGTCGAAGCCCTTCGCCTTGCAGATCTCCCGGCACTCTTCCACGGAGGAGATGCCGTACTGAGCGAGGACGCCGTTGATCTTGTCGATTCTTCTTTCGTAACTTTCAAACAAAGCCATTGTTTCGTCCTCCTCTTATTCCTGACGGGGGTCGATGTACTTGGGCGCGTTGTCGAAGCGGCCGTAGTGACCCATAGCCTTCTTGTAGGCGGTGTTGGCGTCGTCGCCCTTCTTCATGAAGTCCATCATCTTGCCCAGGTTTACAAACTCATAGCCGATGATCAGGTTCTCGTCGTCCAGAGCAACGCGGGTGACATAGCCCTCGGCCATCTCCAGGTAACGGGGGCCCTTGGACTTGGTGGCGAACATGGTGCCAACCTGGCTGCGCAGACCCTTGCCCAGGTCTTCCAGAGAAGCGCCGACCACCAGGCCGCCCTCGGAGAACGCAGACTGGCTGCGGCCGTAGACGATCTGCAGGAACAGCTCCCGCATGGCGGTGTTGATGGCGTCGCACACCAGATCGGTGTTCAGAGCCTCGAGGATGGTCTTGCCGATGAGAATTTCGGCGGCCATAGCGGCGGAATGGGTCATGCCGGAGCAGCCGATGGTCTCCACCAGAGCCTCCTCAATGACGCCCTCCTTGATGTTCAGGGTCAGCTTGCAGGCACCCTGCTGGGGAGCGCACCAGCCGATACCATGGGTAAAGCCGCTGATGTCCTTGATCTCCTTGGCCTGAACCCACTTGCCCTCTTCGGGAATGGGAGCGGGGCCATGGTAGGCACCCTTAGCCACGGAGCACATATTCTGTACTTCTGCACTGTAAATCATGGCAATTTTCCTTTCTTTCAAAAGACGTTTCCGCCTTTGGGTTTACTTTTCCGGACAACCGGAGTTTTGCCTGTATATTATACATGCCGCCGGGAAAAATGTCAATTCCCCGGCGGCAAAATCTTGCGTTTTTCGGTCTATATCCGCTTGAGCGGGTGGGAGCTGTCCTGAGCGATGAGCAGGTCGGTGATGATGTCGTTGCTGACCAGATACCCCTGAGGGGTCAGCACCCAGCGGCCGGAGTCGTTCTGGGTCGCCTGATA
>CAKTKX010000163.1 GCA_934572365.1 uncultured Oscillospiraceae bacterium | reverse complement strand
CAGCAGCAGCGTCGCCGGGAGCTTGGACACAAACGTCCCGAACACATCCTTCCCGGAAACATAGCTGACGCCCATATCGCCGGTGAGCAGCCCCTTCAGCCAGGAGCCGTACTGCGTCAGAAACGGCTGGTCAAGCCCCAGCTCCGCCCGCTTGGCGTCGATGATCTCCTGGGCTACCGCGCCCTTGTCACCGTACAGCTCGATAATGGCGTCGCTGCCCGCGGCGCGCATCATGGCAAAGGACAGAAAGGTAATGCCCAGCAGCACCGGGATCAGCTGCAAAAAACGCTTGCCGATATATTTGTTCAAAATGGATATCCCCTTTAGGAAGTTTGGGAAACTCTGATTAAATCGGCGAGAGCTGACAGCGAGAGATTTTTCTCTAGACGAAGGGTTCAAAAGTGGAGGAATACTTTGTGTATTTCCCACTTTTGAAGCCGCACGGATAGAGGAAAATATCCGCTGCTCAGCCGAAGACGATTTATTCAGAGGTTCCCAAGCTTCCTTAATTTTCCAGCAGGCCTGCTTTCCGTCCCTCGATGAGGAACATGGGCGTGGAGGCGTTGTTGATGCGCTCCTCCTTCGTCCAGACCCGCTGCCAGATGGTTTCGTCGGCACTCGCCTGAATGCCGAAGCGGCTCAGAACCCGCAGATCCCACTGGGGGCGGTGCTGCCGGGATAGGGGCGTCTTCCGGGCAATTGCCTCCATGGCGTCCACATCCGTTCCGGCGTTCTCGTCCCGCACGTCGGAGACGGCCAGATTCTCCCGATCTCGCTTGTGACCCAGCTCCGCTTCCTCGTCCCACAGATACCGGTACCAGTTGGCGTCGAAGTTCAGCAGCAGCCCGCCGGGAGCGAGGACACGTGTCCAGTGGCTGTAGGCCTTTTCCGGGTCGTGGAGATTCCAGGTCACGTTCCGGGTGACCAGCACGTCAAAGCTGTGATCCGCGAACATCAGCTCCTCTGCGTTCATTTGGAGAAAGTCGATCTTGTCCGCGAGGGCGCCCGCGTTACGCCGGGCTTCCTCCAGCATGGAGGCGGTATAGTCCACGGCGGTCACCTGATAGCCCATTCTCGCCAGGATGATGGCGAAAAAGCCCGGCCCCGTACCCACATCCAGCACCCGGATGGAGCCGGGTTTCCGTCCCGGGAAACGGGCGGCGATCCGCTCCTGAATGGTGCGTCCCCAGACGCGTTTCTGATCCGTCGCCAGTTCCTCCTGATTCACGCCGGAGTATCCGGGGGCGCGGTGCGTCCAGTAGTGGATATTTTCTTCCTCATAAGTAGCAAACCGGTTCATATGAAATCCTCCTGAATCCCGTCCAACTGCCAGGACAGCGGCGGGAATTTTGGGAACTTGTGTATTTGTATAGACATATTAGCACGGGAAAAGGGACAGCGGAAGCCCCCCTGGGGGTTGTAAATCGATAAAAATTTATAGAAAGTTGTAAAATAACGCCGCGGAACCGAAAGGCTCCGCGGCGTTCAAAACTATTTCTGCGCAAACACGCCGAACATGGGCGCATGAACCAGGTCAGCCGCCCCCAGCACCCGCCGGCCTACCGTCAAGTCCGTCCGGCAGCGGGAAAACCCGACCTTTTTCAGCACGGATTCGTCCCAGGCAGGCCGCTTCTGCCCCACGTCCAGCGCCAAAGTGATGGCGTTGTTTTCCTCCACCAGCGCCTCCGTCATGCCCACATGGCCGTAGGGGCTGTCCGGCGCTACGGAGCAGTTCTGAGTGCTTTCGCTGCGCACATTCGCCGCGTAGTCTGCGTCAAAATTCAGGAGCAGTCCGCCCGGTTTCAGCACCCGGTGCCACTGGGCATAGGCTTTCTCCGGCTGCGGCAGCGTCCAGGTCAGATTCCGGCTGAGCACCACGTCGAAGGTACCCTCCGGGAAATCCAACTCCTGGGCATCCATATGCCGGAAGGCAATGTCCAGCCCAAGACCTGCCGCCATGGCGGCGGCTTCCTCCAGCATGGCGGGGGTCAGGTCGATGCCCGTCACCTTATGTCCCAGCTGCGCCATGAGAATGGCAAAAAATCCGGTGCCGGTGCCGACGTCCAGAATGTTCAACGGTGACCTTTCAGGCAGCCGCACTTCCAGTTCTTCCTGCCAGCGCCGCCCCATGATGCTCCCCAATTCGTTTTTCCGCACGGCTCCAAAGTCATGAGACCGTATCGTCCAGTAGCGTACAACCCTATCTTCAATGGCGCAGTTTTCCATGATGTTCTCTCCCAAGTTGGTTTTCCGATATTGTATCCCCCTTTCGACGATTTGAGAAGCCCCCCGGGGGGATACCGGGCAGCATAAAGCCCTCCCCGAGCAGATCGGGGAGGGCAATTTGCTCCCGTGGCGGTATTACATTCCTTCCAGCCATTCCACCAGACCGTAATCGCCCAGATAGGCACGCTCCGGGACGGCGAAATGGTCAGCCCCCTCGATTTCCGCGATTTGGGCGGTTCCACCGGCGGCTGTCAGTGCGTCCACGAATGCAATGGAGGATTCCGGCTTCACGATGGTGTCCTCCGTCCCCACGAAGGCGTAAACCGGCGTGTCTTTCAGCGCCTGAACATTTTCCGGCGTGTTGCGGATACTGCCGGACAGCGGCGCAATCCGGGCAAAGAACCCGGGGTGGGCGGCGGCAATGCTCCATACGCCGGTACCGCCCATGCTGTGGCCGGTGAGGGAGATGTTCGCCGTATCAATTCCGTAGGTTCTGACGACCGTCCGGATCATATCCATCAGGCCGTTGTCCATATCCGACCAGCCCTTCAGGCTCTGGGGCAGCTGGGGAATCAGTACGTAGGAGGAAAGCGCCCCAAGCTGTCCGGATTGCAGGTATTGGGGGAACCCACCGGCTTCCGTAATGAGATTCAGGTCGTCTCCCTTCCCGCTGCCGCCGTGGAGATACACGATCAGCCCCGGATTTGCCCCGGGTGCTTCCGGTACGTAGAGCCAGCAATCAGCAGTCCGTCCATGGGACAGGGTCAGCGTGACCTGCTGCAAACCGGTGGCCGGTTCCGGGACGCTGGGCTGGGTGGCCTCCGTGGGTTCCGGTTCTGGGGCGCTGGGCTGGGTGGTCTCCGTGGGTTCCGGTTCTGGGAAAGTGGCGCTCGGCGCTGTCGTTTCCGGCGCTGTCGTCTCCGGTTCTGTCAGCTGCGTCTGCGCAGTCGACTCCGTCTGCGGTACCTCCGTTTCGGAAACCGGCGGCACCGTTTCAGTGCCGGAAGGACTCGGCTCGTTCCGTCCGGAGCAGCCGGACAATACAATCAGCAGTGCCAATAGAAGAATCTGAAATTTACGCATAATTTCCTCCTGTGTCACATCAATAAAGTTTTCGCTTATTCTGCGCATTATAGCACACCAACGGTTCTTTACAAGCGACGATTTTGAATTTTATCATTTATTCCAAAAAATAAGGGTTGATTTTTTCCCCGTTTGTGTGTATCATATAAAAATTCAACAGGAGCGGTTCGCGGCACGTGTGCCGAAAGCCCTCCACACTTATCATATTAGAAGGGAGCGTTGTCCTTTGCTGACCCCATTTTACGAAAAGCTGCATATTACGGATACCGTCTCCGTAATCATCGTTTCCATCGCGCTCATGCTGATCTGCGGCTTCGCGGCCACCCGCGTCACCAAGCGGCTGCGGCTGCCCAACGTCACGGCGTACATCGTGGCGGGCATCCTCATCGGCCCCTACTGCCTGAA
>CAKTKX010000162.1 GCA_934572365.1 uncultured Oscillospiraceae bacterium | reverse complement strand
ACCGAAAAGGAATGCCGGTATCTGGCGGAAAAAGCCCTGGGACTCCGGATTTTTACCGACGAAAACGACAAAATGAATCTGGGACTGGACGCGGTGAACGGCGAGGTGCTGGTAGTCAGCCAGTTCACCCTTTACGGCAATTGCCGCAAAGGCCGCCGCCCCAGCTTTACCGACGCCGCGAACCCGGAACTGGGGGAGCGGCTGTACGAGCAGTTCCTCGCCGACTGCGAAAGTCTGGGGTATCCCCCTCAGCACGGCCGCTTCGGCGCGGACATGAAGGTGGAGTCCATTAACGACGGCCCCGTGACCCTGATTCTGGACACGGAGCAGCTAATGGACACCCCCAGGCGGAAATAGGTGAAAAGTATGCTGAACATTCACACGCTGACCCTTGGGGCTTATGAGACCAACTGCTATATCGTCCACGACGGCACGTCCAAGACCTGCTGCGTCATCGATCCCGGCTACACCCCGGAGAAGATTCTGGACGAGGTGAACGCCCTGGGGCTGACTGTGGAAGCGATTCTGCTGACCCACGGACACTTTGACCACGTGGGCGGCGTGAAAGAGATCGCCGCCGAGACCGGCTGCGACGTCTATCTCTGCGCCGACGAGCTGACCATGCCGCCCCAGATGACTTTGGGGCAGCTCTACTACACCAAAACCTACGACGAGGGGGATACCCTGCGTCTTGCGGGGCTGACGATTTCCGTCATCCGCACCCCCGGCCATACCCCCGGCTCCGTGTGCCTGCTGATCGGCGACGCCATGTTCTCCGGGGATACCCTGTTTGCCTGCTTCTGCGGCCGCACGGATTTCCCCGGCGGCAGTGAAACGGCCATGCGGGCTTCTCTGCGCCGTCTAGCCGGGCTTTCCACCGACTACCGGGTCTACCCCGGCCACGGGGAACAGACGACGCTGGCGGAGGAAAAGCGGTATAACCCCTACTTACGATAACTGAGGTTCTTATGAAACTGACATTGATCGGTCATGACGACCGCTATGCCGTGGAGCAGTTACAGCTGTCCCTGTTTCCCGACGGCACGGAAGGGGAGGCGGTTTCGTCCCTCCACCGGGGGAGAATCTGGCTTACCGCCGTCACGAAGATCACCGTGAACGGCGTTACCGCCACGGCCACCCGGCGAATCAAAACGGCGGATGAAACCGTCCGTCTGCGCCGCCGGGCATTGCAGCAGAGCTATTATCTGGCCGCGAAGCAGCTGCTGCCCGTCACGCCCCCATGGGGCGCGCTGGCAGGCGTCCGCCCCACCAAGATCACCACAAAGCATCTGTTGGAAGGCGGCACGCCCAAATCTGCGGATAAGCTGCTGCGGGACGTGTATTACGTCACCGGCGACCGCCGCAGGCTGGCCGTTGACTGCTCGGTCTCCACAGTCCGGGCGGTAAATATGCTGCAGCCCAGCGACTTGTCGCTGTATGTCGGCATCCCTTTCTGCCCCACCCGCTGCACCTATTGCAGCTTCGTCAGCCGCACCATCGGCAGAAAGACGGAGCTGCTGGAACCCTATCTGCGGGCGCTGGAACAGGAAATCGCGGTGACGGGCAGGCTTCTGGCGCAGTCCGGGAGAACCGTCCGCACCCTCTACATCGGCGGCGGCACCCCCACGACCCTCTCCGCGCCCCAGATGAAGCGCCTGCTCAGCGTCATCCGGGACAATTTTGACCTGTCCCGATGCGTGGAATTCACCGTAGAGGGCGGCCGCCCGGACACGTTGGACTTGGAAAAGCTTCAAGTTATCCGTTCCGGCGGCGCTGACCGCATGAGCATCAACCCCCAGACCATGGAGAATGCCGTCCTGCGCGCCTGCGGACGCCCTCACAAAGCGGCGGACGTGCTTCGCGCCTACGGCGAAGCGTTGGACGCGGGTTTCGGCGCTATCAACATGGATTTGATCGCGGGTCTTCCCGCAGATACCACGGCGGGCTTCCGCCGCAGTCTGGACGCCGTGGCGGCATTGCAGCCTGCCAACATCACCGTCCACACCCTCGCCCTGAAAAAAGGTGCCGACCTGTTTGAAAAGCGGGAAAATCTCCCCTCCGCCGAAGACGTCGCCGAAATGGTCGCCTACGCAGAGCAGACCCTCCGGGCGCTGGGCTACAAGCCCTATTACCTCTACCGCCAGAAATACATGTCCGGCAGCTTCGAAAACGTGGGCTGGAGCCGGGACAATTTAGACTGCCTGTACAACATCTACATGATGGAGGAAGTGCATACCATCCTCTCTCTGGGCGGCGGGGGCATGAATAAGGTCAACCTCCCCGACGGCACCCTCCGCCGGTTCCATAACCCCAAATTCCCCGAACAGTACATCGAACTGCTCCCGGGCGTGCTGGAGCAGAAGCAGGCGCTGTTCCGCCTCATGGCGGATGGGGCAAAATAACGCCCACGCCACACGAAAGGAAGTGTGCCAATTTGGACACCCTCATTTCCAATGTCACAGCCGTGACCATGAATCCCCGGATGGAGGTCATTTTCGGCGCTTATATCGGCATCGAGAACGGCAAGATCGTCTCCATCGAGCGAAAGCCCCCCGCCGAAGCACCCAAGGCCATTGTGGACGGCACCGGCATGGTGGCCATTCCCGGCCTCATCAACTGCCACACCCATCTGGCGACCGCCGCCCTGCGGTGCTTCACCGACGATCTGGGCAACACCGAAGCCCTTCAGGCGCTGCTGCAAAAGGAAGCGAAGATGGACTCCCGCAGCGCCAAGGCGGCGGCGTCTCTCGCCATTGCCGAGTGCCTGCGTTTCGGCGTCACCTCGGTTTCCGACCTGTACTACTACCCCAACGCCACCGCCGAGGCCGTGGCGGAGTCCGGCATCAAGGCCAATCTGGCGCTGTCCAGCTACCGCTTCATCGACGAGAACGAGGACTTCGACTTCGAGACCGACGAGCAGTGCCGGGAGCTGGTGAAGGTCACGGAGAAGTGGAACGGCTTCGACGGCGGCCGCATCAAGATCGACGCCGGTATCTACAGCGAATACATCAGCAATTACCGGCTCTGGGAAGGTCTGGTTGGCTATGCCGCAGAGCAGAATCTGGGCATGCAGCTGCACCTGGCGGAAACCCAAAGCGAGGTGGATTCCTGTCTGGAGCGCACCGGCATGAACCCCGGCGAACTGCTGAACTGTCACAATGTTTTCAGCCGCCCCACCACCGCCGCAGGCTGCACATATTTAACGGCGGACGAGCGTAAACTGCTGGGGAAGAAGGGCGTTTGCGCCGTGGCGACCCCCGTTTCCGCCTACAAAAACGGCCAGTCCTCCACGCCTATCCTGGAATCCGTCAAGGCGGGGATGAACGTGGCTCTCGGCACCGGCGGCGCCATCGAGTGCGGGAATCTGGATATGTTCGAGGTCATGCGCTTTGCCGCCATGTCCGCCCGGAAGGAAAGCGGCAATCCTGGCGCCCTGCCGTCTCCCGCCGCGCTGATGATGGCCACCGTCTCCGGTGCGCAAGCCCAGGGACGCGCCAAGGAATGCGGAATGCTCCAGGTGGGCATGGATGCGGACATTGCGCTCATCGACTTTTCCGCACCCCATCTGATCCCCTGCCACAATGTCCTGAACGGCCTCGTCTGGTCCGCCAAGGGCGGCGACGTGGCCATGACCATGGTGCGGGGGAAGATCCTCTACGAAAACGGCCGATTCCCCACCATCGACATGAAGAAGGTCGTGGAGGAGCTGACCGAATACGCCATCCC
>CAKTKX010000161.1 GCA_934572365.1 uncultured Oscillospiraceae bacterium | reverse complement strand
CAAAACGGCGATAAAGTCAAGCATAGGGGGAAAAGTTGCGGTTTTACGGAACTTTCAGGCATAATGAAGCTGAAAAGGAACGGCGCAATACCCTTGACAGGGATGATAAAATATGCTATAGTAGCATAAAGTAATACTTTATGGAGGAACTATGGAACAGTATACGATCATCCGCCTGACCGACAGACCGGAATACAAGGAACCCATGGCGCAGTGGCTCCACGAAAAATGGGGCATTCCCAAGCAGGCGTACCTGGACAGCATGAACGTCTGCCTGAAAGGGGAGAGCGCCGTCCCTCAGTGGTACGCCGTGGTGGAGGATGGCAGGATCATCGGCGGCCTGGGCGTCATTGAGAACGATTTTCACGACCGGAAGGACTTGTCCCCCAACGTCTGCGCGGTGTACGTAGAGGAAGACCGCCGCTGCCGGGGCATCGCCGGGGAAATGCTGCACTTCGTCTGCGAGGACATGAAGAGCAGGGGCGTGCCGGTACTGTATCTGGTGACCGATCATACGTCTTTCTATGAGCGCTACGGCTGGCGCTTCCTGTGCATGGCGCAGGGCGACGGGGAGCCGGAGCCGACCAGACTCTACATCCACGAAGCATAAAATTTCGGCTGCTGCGGGAAACCCGCGGCAGCCGATTTATCATTTTGCCTGTTTCATGGAAAGGCCGATGCGGTGGCGCTTTTCGTCCACGTTCAGCACGACCACCTTCACCACGTCGCCGACCTTGACGACCTCGCTGGGATGGCGCAGACGCCGGTTGCAGACCTCGGAAATATGCACCAGACCGTCCTGATGGACGCCGATGTCCACGAAAACGCCGAAGTCGATGACGTTGCGCACCGTGCCGGTCAGCTCCATGCCGGGCTTTAAGTCCTTCATTTCCAGCACGTCCTTGCGCAGGATGGGGGCGGGCAGCTCGTCCCGGGGGTCACGGCCGGGCTTGCTCAGCTCCTTGGCAATATCCAGCAGTGTCGGCTCGCCCACGGCGCATTCCGCGGCGGCCTTGCTCAGGCCGTAGGCGTTCAGCTTTTCCGTCAGGGAGGAGAAATCCTCTCCCTTTTTGCAGCCCAGAAGGTTCAGCAGCGCCTTAGCGGCGGCATAGGATTCCGGATGGACGCCGGTGTTGTCCAGTATTTCCATGCTTTCGGGGATACGGAGGAAACCGGCGCACTGCTCAAAGGCCTTGGGGCCGAGCTTGGGAACCTTTTTCAGCTGGGCGCGGCTGGTGAAGGGACCGTTTTCCTCCCGATAGGCGACGATGTTTTTCGCCGTGGTGGCGGTCAGGCCGGAAACCTGCTGCAGAAGGCTCCGGGAAGCGGTGTTGGCGTCCACGCCCACGGCGTTGACGCAGTCCTCCACAACAGCGCCCAGAGCGGCGTCCAGCTCCTTCTGGGGGCAGTCGTGCTGGTACTGTCCCACGCCGATGGCCTTGGGGTCGATCTTCACCAGCTCGGCAAGGGGGTCTTGCAGCCGCCGGGCGATGGACACGGCGGAGCGAAGATTGACGTCGTAGTCGGGGAATTCTTCCGCCGCAAGGGGAGAGGCGGAGTAAACGGAAGCGCCCGCCTCGCTGACGATCATGTAGCTGGCCTCCGGGAAGGATTTCAGCAGCTCCACGGTCATGGCTTCGGTTTCCCGGGAAGCGGTGCCGTTGCCGATGGCGATGTGCCTGACGCCGTATCTGCGCATAAGAACGGACAGGGAGGAAATGGCTTCCTGCTTCTTCCGCTCATTGAAGGTGGGATAGACCACGGTGGTTGCCAGAACTTTGCCGGTGGCGTCCACCACGGCGACCTTGCAGCCGTTGCGGTATCCGGGGTCAAGCCCCATGGTGACGAAGCCCTTGACAGGGGGCTGCATCAGCAGCGGCTTCAGATTCAGGGCAAAATTGTGGATAGCACCCGCATATGCCCGGTCGGACAGGTCGCTGCGCACCTCCCGCTGGATGGAGGGGAAGATCAGACGCTCATAGGCGTCCTCGGCGGCGGCGCGGACGAAGGCAGAGACCTGCACGGTGGGCTTCAAAGCGGCGCGGCACACCAGCGCGGCGCCCTCGTTGCCCGGGAGAATGACGTTAGGCTTGAGAACGCCCTCCTTTTCGCCCCGGTTCACGGCGAGGATCTGATGATCCAGCACCCGGGATATGGGCTGGGAGAAATCGTAGTAGAGCTTATAAACGCCGTCGGCTTCCGCGTCCTCGGCGGCGGTGCAGGTCAGCGTACCCCGTCGCATCACCAGCTCCCGCAGAGATTTGCGGATGTCGGCGTCGTCGGAAAGGTCTTCGGCAATGATGTCATTGGCACCCTGCAAGGCTTCCTCCACGGAGTTAACGCCCTTTTCCGGGTCGATATAGCCCTCGGCCAACGCGGCGGGGTCTTGACCGTCCTGGGCAAAAATGGCCTCGGCCAGAGGCGCAAGTCCCTTTTCCCGGGCGATGGAGCCGCGGGTGCGGCGCTTTTGCTTGTAGGGGCGGTACAGGTCTTCCACCTCCGCCATGGTGGCGGCGCCGTCGATGGCGTCGGACAGCTCCTGGGTCAGCTTGCCCTGATTTTCGATGGACTTCTTAACCTCGTCCCGGCGATCCTGGAGGTTGCGCAGATAGGTCAGGCGGGTCTCCAGATTCCGCAGTGTGGTGTCGTCCATGGTGCCGTGCATTTCCTTACGGTAGCGGGCGATAAAGGGGATGGTGTTGCCCTCGTCCATGAGGTTCACCACATTCTGAACATATTCCAGCTTCTGACCCAATTCTTCGGCCAGAATTTCGGGGATTGATTTCATGCTTGTGTCTCCTTTGCGATTGTTGTGCCTGCGCCGGCTCAGGGCTTTACCGCCCGGGTGGCAAGAAAAGTTTCAATGTTGCGCTCCTGGAGGTATCCGCAGCCGTTGGTATCGCCGTACAGATGGGTCAGGCGAAAACCGGCTTTCAGCTGGCCGCCGATCTGCTCTTCCAGGGTGTGGGAAAATTCGATGCCGTCGTCCTGCTGCTCCAGCTGACGAAGCTGGGCTTCATTTTTCAGGGGGTTGAAGGGCATGGTATTTTCGATGGTTTTCTCGTCAAGGCCGACCATAAAGTTGATGCCGTTGTCGAATCCGGCGAGAAATGCGCCACCGCGGCGCAGAACCCGGAAGCACTCCCGGAAAATGGGCTCGACCTCCTCCACATAACAGTTGGAGACCGGATGGAAAATGAGGTCAAAGCTGTCATCCGGGAAGGGGAGGGGCTTTGTCATGTCGGCGCGGACGACGGTGATGTCGTAGCCCTCCCGTTCGGCGACGACCCGCTCGCTTTCCAGCTGCTTTTGGGAATAATCCAGCACGGTGCATTCCGCCCCCAGCGCCGCGAAAATGGGCATCTGCTGTCCGCCGCCGCTGGCAAGGCCGAGGACGCGCTTTCCGTTCAGATCGCCGAACCAGTCATGGGGGACGGGCTTTGTGGGGGTGAGAACCACCTCCCAGTTTCCGTTCACAGCGTCCAGATACGCTTCGTGGGAGACAGGCAGCCCCCACTGCCAGCCGTTTTCCACCCACCGATCGATGGTGGCGGCGTTGATATCCTGATAATGCAAGGTGATCCCTCCAATTCTACCCCGGGAAGTATACCATGGATTTGAAAATCCCGCAAGTTTTTTCTTGACAATCTTTTCCCACCGCGCTATAATGTGCAAGTAGCTTATGGGCCTGTAGCTCAGCTGGGAGAGCGTTCGGTTCGCATCCGAGAGGTCGAGAGTTCGAGT
>CAKTKX010000160.1 GCA_934572365.1 uncultured Oscillospiraceae bacterium | reverse complement strand
TCCACTTTTCCCGGACGATCGACGAGTATGTCCTGTATGTGATCCGTGACGGGAATATGTATCTGCAGGAGGACGGAATTTTCTATCACCTCAAGGCAGGGGACTTCTTCCTGCTTGAGCCGGGGCTGTGCCACGAGGGCTACCAGCGCGCGGCCTGCAATTATTACTATGCCCATTTCACCCACCCGGAAATGGCGCGGATGAAGGATGAGGACGCGGCCATGGCGCTGCTTGCGGAAAAGCGCAGGCTGAGCCTTGTGAGCTACAATCTGGACGAAGCCGACCCCACCGACCCCATCACCTATCTTCCGAAGCAGTTTCACCTGCCGGGCAGTGAATTCAATACGATACTCCGCACCGCGCTGGACTGCTACAATGCCCGGGAGGAGCACTACAAGCGCCGCACCGCCGCGCTGCTGCATTCGTTCTTTCTGGAAGTGGCACATGAGCACCTGCTGGCGCGGGGCGCTGCTCAGGGGAAGAAACTGAAAAAGTCGGAAGTCGTGGCCGAGCGGCTGCTCCATTACCTCAACGAAAATTATACGCGGCCGCTGTCGAGCCAGGAGATTGAAGACGTCTTCGAGATGAATTTCGACTACATGAACCGCGCCTTTTCCAAGCTGACCGACGCGCCGATCTTTACATATCTCAACACGCTGCGCATTTATAACGCCCAGCAGTTGATTGCGACCACGGATCTGCCGTTTCAGGAGATCGCGTACCTGGTGGGGATCGACGACCGGTATTATTTCTCAAAGCTGTTCCGGAAAAAAACGGGCATGAGTCCCTCGGAGTATTACAAGGAAGTGAGGAACCGCGGCGATGCAGAGAGACTATAGAACCGCAGGCTTCGTGCGGCTGTGCTTTGAAAAGCTGCTGCCGCTGATGGTGCTGAATCTGCTTTTTCTGCTGACCTGCCTGCCGGTGGTGACGGCTCCCGCAGGATGGACGGCACTGTGCCGCGCCTGCCAGAGTCTGCTGCTGGAGGAAAAACAGCCGTACCGCCGCTTTCTGAACAGCTTCCGCGCCAATTTTCTCCCGTCGCTCCCTCTTGGGGTGCTCTTTTTCGCCGGCCCGGCGGCAATTCTTTACGGCGGCTGGTTCTATTTCCGGCTTACAGAGGGGGCGGGAGTCGGGGCGGTGCTGGCCTGCTTCTGCCTGATTGGCAGCTATCTGCTGTGGTGCATCGGCGCTCTGGCCTTTCAGATGCAGGCGCGGGTGGAGCTGAAGCTCCCGGCGCTGCTGAAAAACGCGATTTGCCTGACCTTTCGCTGCCCCGCTCTGGTGCTTGGCTGGCTGCTGCTTGCCCTTGCGCTGACGGCGGTAATGGCGCTTCTGCTGCCCTACAGCCTGCCCTGGCTGGCGCTGCTGGGCGGGTCGCTGCCCTGCTTTACGGCGGCGCGGGGCACGCTGCCAGTTATTGACGATCTCATTGTGAAGGAGTGAACGATTCCATGAAAAGCCCATGGTGGAAGGAACGTGTGTTCTATCAGATTTATCCCCGCAGCTTTCAGGATTCCAACGGCGACGGCATCGGGGACATCCCCGGTCTGATCTCCCGGCTGGATTACCTGCAATGGCTGGGCATCGGCGCGGTATGGCTCTGCCCGGTCTACGACTCGCCCAACGACGATATGGGCTACGACATCCGCGACTACCGGAAGATCATGTCCGAATTCGGCACGATAGAGGACTTCGACCGACTGCTGGAGGAAATGCACCGGCGGGATATTAAGCTGGTCATGGATCTGGTCGTCAACCATTCCTCGGACGAGAACGCATGGTTTGTCGAATCGAGAAAATCCAAAGACAATCCCTACCGCGACTATTACATCTGGCGCGACGGACGCGGCGGGAAGGAGCCGAACAACTGGTCATCCTTCTTCACGCCGTCGGCATGGAGCTATGATGCGGCGACAGAGCAGTGGTATCTGCATCTTTTCGGGGAGAAGCAGCCTGACCTCAACTGGGAAAATCCGAAGCTTCGGGAAGAAGTCTATGCCATGATCAACTGGTGGTTCGACAAGGGCGTGGACGGGTTCCGCATGGATGTGATCAGCCTGATCGCCAAAGCACCCGGCCTGCCCGACGCCAGCGGCTCAGGCTACGCTTTCCCGGGCGAGCATACGGCCTTCCAGCCGGCACTGCATTCCCATCTGCGCGAGATGCGCAAACGCTGCTTTGACGGCCGGGATTGTATGTGCGTAGGCGAAACGACCTGCGTCACTCTGGATAACGCGAACAGTGTCGTCGGGGACGGAAGAGAACTGGATCTGCTGTTCCAGTTTGACATCATGGACATCGACGGCGAGAACGGAAAATGGAACGTGATCCCCTTTTCTCTGAAAAAGTTCAAGGCGCTGACCGCCGCATGGCAAAGCACACTGGACTGGAACACGCTGTTCTGGAGCAACCACGACCAGCCCCGCATCGTATCCCGCTGGGGCTGCACTGCGTCGGAGACGCTCCGGCAGCGGAGCGCCAAGATGTTGGCGGTGGCCATGTATTTGCAGCGGGGGACGCCCTTCATTTATCAGGGTGAGGAGATCGGCATGACGAATTATCCCTTTGCCGATGCCTCGCAGCTGCGGGACATTGAAAGCCTGAACCTTCTGAAAGAGGCAAAGACGGACGCGCAAAAGGCGTGGGCGTGGAACGGCATCCGGCACAAGGGGCGCGACAACGCCAGAACGCCGATGCAGTGGGACAGCACAGCGAATGGAGGCTTCACCACAGGAACGCCCTGGATCGCCGTGAATCCCAACGCTGCCGAGATCAACGTGCAGTACGCCCGGGAGGACGAAAACTCCATCCTGCACTTCTACCGTTGCCTGATCACTCTGCGCAGAGGAAGCGACATCCTCAAATGGGGCGATTTCCAGCTGCTTGTCCCCGATGACCCGCAGCTTTTTGCCTACCGCAGAAGCCTTGATGGGGCGGACATTACGGTCTGGTGCAATTTCAGCCCCGACCCCTGCCAGCTTCCACAGCCGGTTACCGGAACGCCCCTGCTCTCGGAAGCCCTGACCAACACTACACTTGACCCCTACGGCTTCGTGGTTATTTCCGGGCAATGACATCCCCGGTCTAATAACAGATTGGGGCGAATTTCTCTGTTATAGGTCAATTCCGGCAGGAATCCGGGTAAAAAGTAAAGCAGATGTTTTTTGAAAAGAAAGAGCCGAAGATTTTAATTGGAGTTCAGTATAAGTGTCTCATTTTCGGTTGCCGGTTGCTATCCGGCAGTGGAGGCCCGTGTTAGTCGCTCGCACATAACGGTCATGGCGCACGGCCTCCCGGCTCGGGTGAGGAGGAATGTATCAGATGAATGATTAGAAAAAAGTCAAGGTACATTGAGAGGAGCAATACCCCTTCACTTATCGCGGTAAAAACGTGGTTTTGTGAGGGTGTGTATGGAAAGATTTTTAATTTTCATTGATATTCCACAAAATTCGTGTTGAGAAATTAGTGACTATTACATCTCTTTCACGCTATTCTTGTTTCCCCAGATGTATCTTCTCATACTGCCCTACTCCAATGCCGTTCCTGCCCCGGAATCTCACCGGAGCGTTGCCTCGCTCTTATCCTCGCAAAGTCGTATCCCATTTTCTGGCGGGTATGAACTTGTCAAGCTGCACAGCCTCACATCACAATCCCCGCATCTGAAAAACAAAAAGCACCGCAAGACACTAACCACACAGGCAGGATTTCTCCTGTCTGAAGATTAGCCTCTTACGGTGCTTGGTAGCTCAATGATGTTACATCACT
>CAKTKX010000159.1 GCA_934572365.1 uncultured Oscillospiraceae bacterium | reverse complement strand
GTTGTATCTTTGAAAAGCCCCTGCTTTCATCAAATGAAAGCAGGGGCTTTTACCATTATGTGGATTCCCGTTCCAGGATGCACGGGGAGGTGCAGTAGGATTGGGTTTGTAAATTGGGCTTTCGTATCCGCTGCAGCACAAACCGGGCGGCGTTGACGCCCATGTCGTGCATGTCCACCTCCACGGCCGTGATGGCCGGGTCTGTCAGCATGGAAAAGGGGTAGTTGTCAAAGGTGAGCAGCGCAATATCCTGCGGCACCCTCAAGTTTACCCGGCGGATGTACTGTAAGCAGTGCAGCGCGAGGTGGTTATTGCTGCAAAGCAGCACCTCCGGCCGGGGGCGGCGCATCAGCAGACCGTACAGCGCCTCGTCGTCCAGCGCGTAGGGCGATTCATTGCAGACGACCTCAACGCTCAGCTCTTCCTCAGACATGACCTGATTGATTCCTCGCAGGCGGCTCTGGGACAGGGCGTCGTTTTCCTGCCCCGTGATAAAGGCCATTCTCCGGTAGCCCTTGTCCAGCAGATAATTCGCGGCAATCTGCCCCGCCTGTTCGTGATTGACGTCGATCCAGCAGATGCTGCACCGGAATCCCGGCTTTCCGATGACCAGATAGGGGAAATCCACCCGGGAAAGGATCGCGGCCAGCTCTGGGCTTAAAACGAAAGCATGAATGATGAGCGCGTCCGCCTGCCGCTGCTGGATGATGTCCCGGATGTAAAGGGGCGCCGCCTGTTTCGTCAGCGGCTTCAGAGTCAGGGAATAGTCCTTGCCGTCCAGATACGTGGCAATGCCGGAAATGATCTCGAACATATGGGGATTTTCAAAGGCAATGTTCTGGTAGAAATCCGTGATGAACAGCACCGTGCCGCTTGCCTGCCGGGCAAAATTCTTGGCTCGTGCGTTGGGGCGGTAGCCGAGACGGTCCGCGATTTCCCGTATCGCCGCCTTGGTCTGGTCGGGGATGGTGTAGCTGTCGTTCAGCGCCTTGGAAACCGTGGCAATGGATACCCCCGCCTCCTTTGCCACGTCATAAATCGTCACCGCCATGAATCCGTTCCTCCCGTACTTCATACTCCCATGCACCGATTATGTCATGATTGCCGCCTTTTTTCAAGAGCAATCTGCCTGTCTGCGGTGCGGGAATGGGTGCGCCGCCAAGATTCATGGTGACTGTGATTCTTGTGTTCTCCCAATTCCGGCTGTAGCTGTAGGTCTTCCCTGCCGCGAAATTCGTCACGAAATCGCCGTACCGCAGGGCGGGATGTTCCTTCCGCAGCGCGATCAGGCGGCGGTAGATATCCTCCAGCGGGTGAGATTTTCCCCACGCCATCGCCTGGCGGTACTCGCTTTCGCTCAGGCCGCAAAGCCCCTTTTCGTCCCCGTAAAACACGCAGGGCATACCGGGGAAGGTCATTTGCAGCAGCACCGACAGCTCCATTTTGTCGACATTTTCCCCGCACAGGGACAGATACCGGCTGACGTCATGGCTGTCCAGCAGATTCAGCTGGGCAAACAGGGCGTTTTCCCGATAGCGCAGCAAAAGGGTGGAAACATTGGTATCGAAGGTTTCCGCATCCACCGTTTCCTCCGCGAAAAATCTGCGGCAATACCGGCGGAAATCGTAATTCATCGCGGAATCCATCATATCCCCGTTCAGATAATGGGCGGCGTTTTCCCAGACCTCCCCGACGATGATGGCATCCGGCTTTGCCGCCTTTACCGCGGTACGGAACGCACGGAGGAAGCCGTCGTCCAGCTCGTTTGCCACGTCCAGCCGCCAGCCGTCGATGTCAAACTCCCGTATCCAGTAGACGCCGACGTCGCAGAAATACTGCCTTAAATACGGGTCGGCGGTGTTTGTTTTCGGCATACTGGCAACGTAGGAAAAACAGGTATATTCCGGAAGCTCGCCGGGAGCGGGAAGCTTTGGCTTCGCCGGTAGCTGGTAGAAACAGGAATAGTATTTTGACTCCATACCGTTCCGCAGAACATCCTGAAACAGGAAATGGCGGCTGCTGATATGGTTGAATACGCCGTCCAGCAGAACCCGGATACCAAGGGAATGGGCTTTCTCCACCAGCGCGCGGACATCCTCTTTGCTTCCCATATGTGGGTCTACCTGGTAGTAATCGAGGGTGTCATACCGGTGGTAAGATTCGGCCGCGAAAATCGGGTTCAGATAAATACAGTTGAACCCCATGGACGCGATATAGTCCAGATTCTCTGTAACGCCCCGGATGGTGCCGCCCAAACCGGTTTTCCCATCGGAGCCGCCGGAAAGCGTCCGGAATCCGTCGGCGAAGCTGTCCGGGAAAATGTTGTAGACAACGGCGTCCTTCGTCCATTCCGGGACGGAAAGCCGGTCAGCGCGATGGTTGAAGGGAAGCTGGAAATAATCCGCCCGGGTGGGCGTCCCGGCCATTTCGTAGCAATCGCCAAAATAGCAGAGCGTCTCCGCCTCGTCCGACAGTTCAAACCAGTACGCAATACGCTCAAGCTTTGTTTCCAGCCGAACCTCGTACCAGTCAAAATACCGGTCTTCCCGGATTTTTTTCATGGGCAGGCAGGCAAAATCCAGCTCCGGCGCCATGGCGGCGCGGTCGGCGTAAAAGAAGCGGCAGCTCCGCGCCTCGCCTTTTCCGGTTCGCAGGCGGAAAACATAGTGGGTACCGTCCGTGGCAAACGCGAATTCGCTCAATGGTCTATGGTAAATTGTTGCGGGATTCATACATTATCCTTTCACCGAGCCGCCGACGACGCCGGCAACGTAGTATTTCTGCATTCGAATAAAGAGCAGCACCACAGGGATCGCCACGATCACCGCACCGGCGCAGAAGACGGTGTAGTATTCGTAGATATTCGTCTTATCCACCATGGTGTACAGACCCTTTGCGACCGTAAAGTTGTTGTAATTGTCCTTCATGATGACCGACACGAAGATATAGTCCACGATGGGGTTAATGAAGGCATTGATGGCCGTGGTCGCGATCACCGGCTTGGCGTTGGGCAGGATGATCTTCCAGAAGATCGTGCTGTTGGTAGCGCCGTCCAGGATAGCGGCCTCGTCCAGGGATTTGGGAATGGTGTCAAAATACCCCTTGGCGATGTAGTAGTTCAGCGCCGCGCCGCCGGAATACACCAGAATCAGCGCCAGCAGCGTCTGATCCAGGCTTACGGCCTTCATGAAGTGGTAAATGGCGATGATGCTCATAAAGCCGGGGAACATTCCCAGAACCAGAGACGCATTCATCAGGAATTTCCGGCTGGGGAAACGAAGCCGGGAGTACACATAGGCGACCATCAGCACCAGAATCGTGGTGATGGCACAGCTGCACCCGGCGACCAGCATCGTATTGCCGAACCATCGGGGAAAATCAAACAGCTTCCTGTCTGTAAACAGTCGGACGTAATTACCGAAGGTGAAGCTTTTCGGCCAGAGGTAGGAGGTATACGCCCCCTGCTCCGCTCGGAAGGAAGACACGACCAGCCAGAAGACCGGCACCAGCCAGAGCATTGCCAGAACCGCGATCACCACATTCAGCGCCACCGAGGAAACAATCTTGCGCCTGCGCATATTTTTCATTGAAACTGATCCTCCTTCTTCACGGCGCCTGTCCGGTTATACACCAGCAGGGAGCAGCTGCCCACCAGCATAAAGATAAAAATGCCGATGGTCGATGCCAGTGAGTAGTCATTCCGGTTCACCGTCAGCTTATACAGCCATGTGACCAGCAGGTCGGTCTTACCGGCCTGATAGTAGTCCAGCGAGAAGGGGCCTCCGGCAGTGAGCAGGTATATGAC
>CAKTKX010000158.1 GCA_934572365.1 uncultured Oscillospiraceae bacterium | reverse complement strand
TCGGAAATCAGGTGGTACAGGTTGCGCAGACCGATCTGATTCTTGGCAAAAATAATGATGTGCCTTGCCTGCCGATCAGTGATGCGGCCGCCGGAACGCAGATGGGTCATGGCAGGGTTGATGGCCTGCAAGTTGTGGATGTCATGCTCCTCTTCCAGCTTGACCATGAGCTTCGCCATGATGAGGCCGCAGGTCATGGCGTCGTCCGCCGCCCGGTGGTGGTTGAAGTCCGGCAGACTCAGGGCATTGGAGACGATGTTCAGCTTGAATTTGTTCAGCTGGGGCAGAAGATTCTGAGACAGAATCAGGGTATCCGCCGCGGTGTAATGATAATCGTAGCCAAGGCGCTGGCACTCGGCGCGGATAAAGCCGGTGTCGAAGTCGGAATTGTGAGCGACCAGAACCCGGTCGCCGATGAAGTCCAGAAATTTGGGCAGCACCTCTTCGATTTTCGGTGCGCCGACAAGCATTTCGTCGGTGATGCCGGTCAGCTCCACGATTTTCCGTTCCAGCGGACGCTCCGGGTCAACGAAGGTCTGGAAACGGTCCACTTCCTCACCGTTTTTCAGCACAACAGCGCCGATCTCGATGATGCGGTCGCTGCGGGAGGACAGGCCGGTAGTTTCCAGATCGAAGGCGACGAATTCCTGATCAAAGGCAATGTCCTGCTCGCCGTGAACCACGATGCGGTCGTCCACGTCGTTTACATAATATCCTTCACAGCCGTAGAGAATCTTGATATTCTGGTCGGTTCCGGCCACCTTGGCCTTGGAGGCGGCCTTCATGGCGTCGGGGAAGGACTGGGCAACGCCGTGATCGGTGATGGCGATGGCCTTGTGACCCCAGGCCGCCGCCTGCTTCACGGCGGCGGCGGTGTCCGTCAGGGCGTCCATGTTGGACATGGTGGTGTGCAGATGCAGCTCCACCCGCTTTTCGCCCGGGGCGGTGTCCTGCCGCTTGGGCATGGAGCCGGGCTGCATGGCATAGGGCTTGAGAACCATTTCGTTCTCAAACCGATCCTCGATCAGCTTGCCCTGCACCCGCAGGACGGAACCGATCTGAACGTTTTCCAGAATGGGTTTGGCCTCTCCGGCCTCCATAAAGCGGCTGACGCGGACGGAGTTGGTGTTGTCCGTCATGTCGAATTTCACAACATAGGCGTTGCGCTTTTTCAGCTCCTTGTGGTCTACGGCGAAGACCTTGCCCTCTACGATGACGGTTCCCATGTCCAGGCTCAGCTCCTTCATGGGAACGGGCGTACCCTTGAAGGGCTTGCCGTAGAAGCTTTCGCTGGGGGCGGCGGGCTTGTCCTCCTTCTTGGGCTGAGCGGCGGAAGCAGCGGGGAGCTTTTGGATTTCCGAGTCCCGCATGGATTCCGTGGCGGCAAACAGCGCCATTCCTTCCAGCGCGTTGCCCGCTTCTACGGTGATATGCACCGGGGCGGCGAACCGCTCCCGCAGCACCTGCTCCACCGCCGGGATATACTCCAAAAGGGCTTCTTTTCCGTTGGCGACAAGCTTCACCGTCAGATTCTGCCCGTCCCATTCCCACTTTGCCCCGGCGAGAGAACCCCGCGCCATGGAATTGCGGCTGACAAACAGCCACATCAGTTCATCCTGCTCGATTTTTTGCAGTTCCGATTCCGGGTGGGTCGCGGTCAGCTCCAACTTTTGCAGACCGTACAGGCCGCAGATGTCCTTGCGAACCTGTTCCAGCAGCCGCTGGGGGATGTAATGCTCCGAATGCAGCGCCACGTGAACGCTCCGGGTCTCGGGGTCAATATCCGCAGCGGCGATAGCCGCCTGAGAAAGAGCTGCATACAGCTCCTCAGGCGGCTCATAGTCCGGAAACATATTCAGAAAGAAAATTTGTTCTTCCATATCGTGTCTCTACAGTGCTTCAATTCGTTTCAGCAGGGCAGGGAGCAGCTCGTCATAGGGGAGCTTTTCCACCTGCACGCCCTTTTCAAAAATCATGCCCCAGCCGTCGCCCCCGGCAATGCCGATGTCCGCTTCCCGGGCTTCGCCGGGGCCGTTGACCACGCAGCCCATGACCGCCACGGTGATGGGCTTTTCGCAGTTTTTCAGCGCTTCGTCCACCCGGTTCACCAGACCAATCAGGTCAATGCGGGTTCGTCCGCAGGTGGGGCAGGAGACGATGTTCACGCCGTCCTTCCGCAGCCCCGCGGCTTTGAGGATATCCCGGGCGGCGTAGACCTCCTGCACCGGGTCGTCGGTGAGGCTGACCCGGATGGTGTCGCCGATGCCGTCCAACAGCAGCGCGCCGATGCCCATGGCGGATTTGATCAGTCCCTGCCGGACGGGGCCGGTTTCGGTCACGCCGATATGAAGGGGATAGTCGCATCTGGCGCGGAACAGCCGCGCGGCGGCTACCATGGTGGGGACGGTGGAGGACTTCATGGAAACGCAGGTGTCGTAAAAGCCCTGTTTTTCCAGCAGATCCAGATGCTCAAAGGCACTTTCCACCAGCGCTTCGGCGGTGGGGTGGCCGTATTTTTCCAGCAAGCGCTTGTCAAGACTGCCGCCGTTGACGCCGATACGGATGGGGATGTGCTTATCCTTGCACACCTCCACCACAGCCTTGACCCGATCCTCTCCGCCGATGTTGCCGGGGTTGATGCGGATTTTGGACGCGCCGCCCTCTGCGGCGGCAATGGCAAGCTTGTAATCAAAATGGATATCTGCCACCAGGGGCAGGGGAGAGTCCTTGCAGATGTCCGCAAAGCTCCGGGCGGCTTCCATGTTGGGAACCGCCAGCCGGGCAATCTGGCACCCGGCGGAGGCGAGCTGCCGGATCTGTTTCAGACTGCCCTCCACATCCGTGGTTTTGGTATTGAGCATGGACTGGATGACCACCGGCGCGCCGCCGCCGATGGGGACACCACCCACCAGAATTTGTTTTGTCATCGTCTTCACCCCTTGAACAGGAAAATGACGTCCTTGAACATAATAATTGCCATCAGGGCAAGCAGGAGAATCATGCCCGCGCCGTGAAGATAGCCTTCATACTTGGGATTGATTTTCTTTTTTGTGATGGCCTCCACCGCAACTGTGATCAGCAGACACACGATGCGCCCGCCGTCCAGAGCGGGGATAGGCAGCAGATTCATCACCGCCAGATTGATGGCGATAAAGCCGCCGAAATACAGCATATTCAGCAGCGCAGTGACCTTACTGTCAGAGGCCTCAGCGACCTTGGACATTTTACTGACGATGCCCACGGGGCCGGACATATCCTGGATGCCCACCTTGCCGCCAAAGAGCATTTGCAGGCTCAGGCGAACCATGCGCACCGTATCCAGAGACTGATTCCAGGCCATGCCCAGTTTTTCTAAGAAGTTCGGGGTGCTGAGGGTGAAATTCATGCCGTATCGCAGGCCGGTTGTGCCGTTTTCCAAGGTCACCTCGTGCTTTTCCAGAAGGAAATCCTTCAGAACGACCTTTTCGCCGTTCCGGCGCACTGTGATATCGTGAACGACACCGGGGTTCAGTGACAGAATCAGGGAAAAATCGGAGTAAGTGTAAAGCTTTTCGCCGTCCACCTCCACGATGCGGTCACCGGCTTGCAGACCGTTTTCACCGTTCACCGTGGCGTAGTCTTCAAAGCTGGCGATCACGGGAACGACGGTCTGCTTTATGGGCAGGCAGACAATGACCATCAGCAGCACGCCGATGAGAAAATTCATCGCCGCACCTGCGGCCAGAATGATCAGCCGCTTCCACCAGGCTGCCTTATCGAAGGAACGGGGATTGTCGCTTCCGCCGTCCTCGCCCTCCATGGCGCAGTAGCCGCCGATGGGGATGCAGCGGAT
>CAKTKX010000157.1 GCA_934572365.1 uncultured Oscillospiraceae bacterium | reverse complement strand
TTCTTCACCGGCTACCACGCCTGGGCAGGCTGCCCCGGCAATCCTCTGAGCCACACCATGAACGGCCGGAACAACCACGTTTTCCTCAACGGCACGCTGTGCAGTGAATTTCTCATCAATTCCTACACCGCCGGATATTACGGCGTCCCCGTGGCGCTGCTCACCGGCGACAAGGCGCTGTGCGACTTTGCCAAAACCCTGATCCCTGCCATCACCACCGTCCCCGTGAACGAAGGCCGGGGCGGCGGTGTCACCTCCCTGCACCCCGACGAGGCGGTGGAGCGCATCGAAGCGGCAGCGAAGGAAGCGGTCACCAAGGCGGCGCAGTGCGTCGTCCCCATGCCGGAGCATTTCCACATGGAGATCGATTTCGTCAAGCACCATGTGGCTTACTCCAAGAGCTTCTACCCCGGTGCGACCCTGAAAGATGACAAATTCGTCTGCTTCGACTCCGACGACTGGTACGAGGTTCTGCGCTTCTGCCACTTCGTTCTCAGCGACGGTTAATCCAAAAGCACGGCTCGAAAGCCGTGCTTTTCCCTTGCAAATTGCATTTTTTGTGCTATAGTAAAAGAAAAAAGGAGAAAGACAGATGAGCAAAGAGTTCCTTTACACCCTGCTTGACAGCATGTCCGTTTCCGGCCACGAAATTCCGCTGCAAAAGAAGGTCATCGCCGAGATGACCCCCCACTGTGACAAGATCATCACAGATTATACCGGCAACGTCGTCTGTGTGCTGAACCCCGACGCGCCCTTCAAGGTGATGCTGGCCGCTCACATTGACGAGATCGGTCTGATCGTCACCCACATCCAGCCCGACGGCCTGCTTCGTGTGTCCAAGTCCGGCGGCATTTTCCCCGGCGTTTATCCCGGCCATCAGGTGGCCGTCCACGGCTATGCCCAGACCGTCTACGGCGCGGTCGTCCGCAGCAAGGACATGGACAAGGCCGACCTGAAAGTGGATGAGCTGTACATCGACATCGGCGCGAAGGATGCCGCTGACGCCCGGAAATACGTGCAGGAGGGCGACCCCGTCCACATGAACACCTACCATCAGGAAATGATCAACGGCTTCCTTTCTGCCCGTGGCATTGACGACCGGGGCTGCGCCTACATCATTCTGGAAGCCCTGAAACGGGCAAAGGCCATGGGCTGCTCTGTAGGCGTTTACGCCGCCACCACCGTGGGCGAAGAAACCACCGGCCGGGGTTCCCACTGGGTCGGCTCTGCCATCCGTCCCGACGTTGCCATCGTCACCGACGTCACTTTTGCCTCCGATTATCCCGGCGTGGATGCCAAGCAGTCCGGCGAGGTGAAGCTGGGATGCGGCGGCGTGCTCTGCAACAGCTCCATCGGCAGCCGGAAGGTCAACGACCTAATGAAAGCCGTGGCGAAGGAGCATAACATCCCCTACCAAATCGAGTCCTACATGGGCAGAACCTACACCGACGCGGACAACCTCCACGTCACCGGCACCGGCGTGGTCACGGCGCTGCTGTCCCTGCCCCTGCGGTACATGCACTGCCCCTGCGAGGTGTGCCACATGGACGACATCGAAAACTGCATCGAGCTGCTGGCGCAGTTCCTGTGCCGCATCGATGCGCATATTGATCTCGACCCCTTTCACTAAATCAACCAGGGAGGAAACCATCATGACTTATCAGGAAGTTCTTGAAAACGCACGCACGGTTCTCAGCAAAAACTGCAAGGCCTGCCCCGTCTGCAATGGCAAAGCCTGCGGCAACCACATTCCCGGCCCCGGCGCCAAGGGCGTTGGCGACACCGCCATCCGCAACTTTGAAAAGTGGCAGGCCGTCCGCGTCAACATGGACACCATTCACCCCTGTGTGACGCCGGACACCTCTCTGAATCTGTTCGGCAAAACCTTCCGCTATCCCTTCTTCGCGGGTCCCGTGGGCGCCGTCACCGTCCACTACAGCGACAAATATGACGACATGGCTTACAACAACATTCTCGTAAAAGCCTGCGCCGACAATGGCATTGCCGCCTTCACCGGCGACGGTCTGAACGGCGAGGTCATGAAGGTCGCCTGCAAGGCCATCGCCGCCTCCGGCGGCACCGCCATCCCCACGGTGAAGCCCTGGAACCTGGAGACCATTCAGGAAAAGCTGGGCTATTGCCGGGAGTCCGGCTGCTTCGCCGTGGCCATGGACATTGACGCGGCGGGTCTGCCCTTCCTGAAAAACATGAATCCCCCGGCGGGCAGCAAGACCGTGGAGCAGCTGGCTGAGATCGCCAAAATTGCCGGAAAGCCCTTCATCGTCAAGGGCGTCATGACCGTATCCGGCGCTCTGAAGGCCAAAGAGGCCGGGGCTTCCGCCATCGTGGTGAGCAACCACGGCGGCCGCGTTCTCGACCAATGCGCCGCCACCGCCGAAGTCCTCGCGGACATCGCGGACGCCATGAAGGGCAGCGGCGTAAAGATTCTCGTGGACGGCGGCATCCGCAGCGGCGTGGACGTATTTAAGGCGCTGGCGCTGGGTGCCGACGCGGTACTTATCTGCCGCCCCTTCGTTCCCATGGTCTACGGCGGCGCCGAGGAAGGCGTAAAGCTTTACATCGAAAAGATCGGCGCAGAGCTGAGCGACACCATGGCCATGTGCGGCGCTAAGGATCTGGCATCCATCAGCCGGGATATGGTGCTTTTAAAGTAATATCGCGTGTTTTCCCCCTCCCGGATACCCCGGAACGGTATCCGGGAGGTTTTTCGCTGAATTTAAGCGGAAAATGCCCTTTCTTTTTTCCAAAATCTGTGATAGAATGTACGGACTTTCTGTAGGAGGCCGGATTATGACACAATTTTTGCTCCGTCTCTTTGTTAAAAACGCCGACCAGGTCAGCGATCCCAAGGTGCGCGCCGCCGTGGGTACTCTGTCCGGGGTCGTGGGCATTCTCTGCAATTTTTTCCTTTTTCTGGGGAAGGTCATCATCGGCACCCTGTCCGGCTCTGTTTCCATCACCGCCGACGCCATGAACAACCTGTCCGACGCGGCCAGCTCCATCGTGACGCTGGTGGGCTTCAAGCTTGCTGAGCAGCCCGCCGACGCGGAACATCCATACGGCCACGCCCGGTTTGAATACCTGTCCGGTCTGGTGGTCTCCGCCATGATCGTCATTATCGGCTTTGAGCTGGCAAAAACCTCCGTGGAAAAAATTCTATCCCCGGTGCCGGTAGCCTTCTCCGCCCCGTTGGCGGCGGTGCTGGTGCTGTCCATCGCCGTTAAGCTGTGGCTGTGCCTGTTCAACCGGGCACTGGGCAAAAAAATCAACTCCACCACTTTGTTTGCCACCTCCGAGGACAGCCGCAACGACATCGTCACCACCGCTGCCGTTCTGCTGGCCGCCGTCATCGAGGCCGTTTCCGGCGTGTCCATCGACGGCTTTGCGGGTCTTGCCGTGTCGCTGTTCATTCTCTACAGCGGCGCGAAGCTGGCAAAGGAGACCATCAGCCCCCTTCTGGGAGAAGCCGCGTCCCCTGAGCTTCAATCCCGCATCGTGGACTATATCCGCGCCCAGCCCAAGGTTCTGGGGTATCACGATCTGATGGTTCACGACTACGGCCCCGGCCAGCGTTTTGCCACCATCCATGTGGAAATGGACTGCAAGGAAGACCCCATGCGCTGCCACGAGCTGATCGACGACATGGAGCGGGAGTGCCTGAAAAGCCACAACATCCACCTGGTCATCCACTACGACCCCGTGGTAACGGACGACCCGGAGCTGACCCGGCTTCACATTCTTGTGGACGACCTTCTCGGCGAAATGGACTCCCGGCTGAAAACCCACGATTTCCGCATGGTTCCTGGTGGCGGACACACCAATCTCATTTTTGACATCGCCGTCCC
>CAKTKX010000156.1 GCA_934572365.1 uncultured Oscillospiraceae bacterium | reverse complement strand
TTTCATCAGCGGGAACCCTCCTTCTTGGCAAAGCTGATCCGGGGATCGACGATTCCCATGAGAATGTCGCCGAAAAGAAGACCCAGAATGGAAATAACGGCGTAAATCAGCACCAGCGCCTGCACCAAAGTATTGTCCTGACGCTTGATTGCCGTGACCAGCAGACCGCCCATACCGGGAACGGAGTACAGGGACTCCACATAGAGCGAACCCATCAGGGTAAACAGAATGGAATTGGGGATGTACTGCACCAGCGGCACGAAGGCGTTGCGGAACACGTGCCGGAAAGAGATCTTGCTGCCCGGAACACCCTTTGCCCGCGCCAGACGGATGTAGTCCTTATTGGACTCGTCCACCATGTACCGCCGCAGCCACATGGCATAGTAGGCGATGTTGCCGATGGACAGGGAGATGACGGGCAGGATATAGCTCTTGGGGTTGGCGGCGTCAAACAGCATGGGAAGTCCCAGAATATCCTTGCCGATATAGGTCTGGGAACCGGCAAACTGAATCAGAATATGATATACCGCCGAGGGCATGGCCTGCACCAGCACGATGAACACCGTGCCCAGACGGTCGCCGATCTTGAAGCGGGTGCGGGTGCTTCGCGCCATGAGGATGCCAAGAGGGAGTCCCAGCGCCAGGGCGATGCACAAAGAAATCAGTCCCAGCTCCAGGGAGATGGGAATCTTCTCGGCAATGATCTCGGTAATGGCGACGCCCTTCCGGTAGACGTTGGATTCTCCCAAATCTCCGTGCAGCACTTGCTTATAAAAGCGCAGCAGCTGGGTGGGCAGGGGAGCGGTCACGCCGAGGGCCTGGAGCTTGACCTGAATCTGGGTGGTACTCATTTTATCGTAATTCTCAAAATATCCCTCCACGGGCATCAGCCGCAGAAGGGCGAAGAGAATTGTGATAATGATAAACATGGTGATGAGGGAGCGCAGAACGCGCTTGGTGATATATCTGGCCATATGATGTCCTCCTGGGTTTTTCTCCCTTCATACGATTTCCGAATCATCCACCCCCGTGGATGGCCGCCAAGGGCGGCAGGAAATGTATGGATTTTCTTCTCTGCGGCTATGCCGCAGGTCGTTTGGGAAACGGCCTGCCAAAACGGCTTTCCACCGTTTTGGCAAAAACTGGTATCAGAGCCGATACCGCTGCTGCTTTCGCCGTAGCAGCACCGGTACAGGCTCCGAAAAAATGCCTGTGGAGCAATACCGTGTAAATGCGGCTTTGAGAGAAGCCCCCAAATGAGGGCTTCTCTCGTGATAAACTGCCAAAAGGAAAGCAAAAATCTTAGCCGGCCTTCTTGGACTGCCACTCGGCGTAAGCGGCCTGATATTCCTCCAGACCCATGGAGGTGTCATACAGGTGCTGATCCTTGTAGCGCTGGTTGGCCATGCCGAAGGAAGCGTACTGTCCTTCAAAGACGTTCAGATTGCACATCTGATAGCTGCGGTTGCTGATGGAGAAGGGGACGGCAAAGGCGTGATCCAGCAGGAACGCCTCGGCCTTGGCAAAGGCGGCATACCGGGCGTCCATGTCGTCGGTGATGGCCTTGGCGGCAGCTACCAGCTCGGTGTACTCGGCATACAGAGCCTGGGTTTCGGGGTCGGTGCTCTTGAAGATGAAGCTGTAGCTGGAATCCGTGGAGAAGGGATCGGTCCAGGTCTCAGGGTCGGCGTAGTCGGCGCCCCAGTTGCACTTCATGAAGGCGTATTTGCCGGTGCGGCGGATGGCGCCCAGGAAGCCGGTCTCAGGACCTGCCTGGATGATGATGTCCACATAGTCGGCACCCAGAACGCCCTCAATCTGCTGCTCCACGACCTGGCACTCCTGCGCCCAGTTGGCGGAGGTGGGGTTGTAGCACATGAGCATCTTCACGGGGAAGGTAGCGCCGGCGGCGGTCAGCTCATCGATGGCTGCGGCCTTGTATTCCGCGGCAAGGGCTTCGTCGAAGTTATCGCCGTCGGTATAGGCGGCAAGACCCTCATAGTAGGTGTAGTCCTTGGAGGCGGAGGCAAAGGCGTTGGGGGTGATGGTGTTGTTCTTCAGGGATTCGGGGTCGATGCGGTCGCTGGTGGCCAGCGCGGGCATCCGGTTGAAGGCGTGGACGACGGACTTGCGGAAGTTCTCGTTGTTCACGGCCAGCTTCCAGTTTTCGGGTTCATATTCGGCGTCGAAGTTGGGGTCGAAGTTGAACAGATACCAGTAAGCGTAGGAGGTATCGGCACGGGTGGGATGGATCAGATCCTTGGTGTTGGGGTCAGCCATCATGGCGGACAGCAGGTCGGAGGAGATATCCGCCTGATCAACCTCGCCGGACTGATACATGGTGGTTGCGATGGAAGAGGCTTCGGCGTTGTAGGTCATCTGGATGGCGTCCAGGAATACGTTGTCCTTATCCCAGTAGGTGGCGTTCTTGGTCAGAACACGCTGCTGCTGGGGCTGATAGGTGGACAGGATGAACGCGCCGCAGTACAGCAGGGTGCTGTTGTCGGTGCCGAACTTGCTGCCGCACTCATCGAGGAAGGGACCGTACACGGGCATATAGGGACCGAAGGAAACCATGGACAGGAAGTAGGGGCGGGAGGACTCCAGGGTGAACTCCAGAGTATATTCGTCCAGCGCCTTGACGCCGATATCGTCAATGGAAGCCTCGGGGACTTCCTCCAGAATTTCCTGCTCGCCGTCCTCGTTGGTGATGAACTTCACGGCGTTGCCATCGTCATCGGTGCCGTCGGTGGCATCGGGCAGAGCCATCTGGTAGGCGGTCCAGTCATAGTAGGCGTCGGCGCCCGCGATAACGCCGCTCATGGTATAGAAGGTGTCGGATCCGTTATTGGCGTCACAGGCGTAGTGGGCGGAAGAAACCCAGTCATTGGCGGTGACGGGGGCAACAACCTTGCCGTCCTTATCGACCCAGTTCACACCCTCACGGATGTGGAAGGTCCAGACGGTAGCGTCCTCATTCTGCTCCCAGCTGGTAGCCAGAGCAGGCTCTACATTGCCGTAGGAGTCGTATTCCACCAGGCAATCCACCACGTTGGCGGCGATGTTCAGCTCGTTGGTCTGGCCGGTGATCAGATAGTTCAGCGTAGTGACTTCGGAGGCGTACAGCGTTCTGTAAACCGCGTTCTCGGTCACGGCAGCCGCAGTGGGGGTGGTGCCGGCTGCCGCTGTGCTGTCGGTGGTGCCGGATTTGCCGCCGCAGGCTGCCAGCGCGAAGACCATGGTCAGAGCCAGGGCGAAGGCGAGAAGTCGTTTCATGGTTTGCATAGTGATCATTCCTTTCTTGTTCTCTGCTTTGATAAGGGAACCTCTGATTAAATCGGCAAGAGCTGTGAGCGAGAGATTTTTCGTCCAATCGAGGTATCGAAAGCGGCGGAATACTGTATGTACCCGCAAGGGGTATGCCGCATCCGTAAGCCGGCTCACGCCGGCAACGGCTGCGCTATATTTCCCGTTTTTGATACCGAAGAGTGGGCGGAAAAGATCCGCTCACGGCCGCAGACGATTTATTCAGAGGTTCCTAAGCGAGCCGGCCGAAAAGCAGCCGGTGGGCGCCCCCCGGACGCTCTTTTCACCCCATGCTTCTTCCTTAACATCAGCGCGAAAACAACGCCGGGAGACAGCCTATAAAATGGCGGACGCCATATTACAGGAGACGGTGGGAGTATTTTCCTCAAAATGAAAGTTCCAAAACTGGAAAATTCAAAATTTAAAAGAATGGTAATAGTTTATCACATTTTCCGTCTCAAGTAAAGTAGCAGATTTCATGATATGTCTCGAATAATTCGCGAATTTTTGTAACAGAAACATAAAAAAGTGTTCATACAGCAAAAGCAAACGTCCTTGACCGGCGTTACAAAAG
>CAKTKX010000155.1 GCA_934572365.1 uncultured Oscillospiraceae bacterium | reverse complement strand
CACTTCCACTGGTACAAGACCGAGGACATCATCAACCGGGGCGGCGGAAACGTGCTGATCCGGGTGTACAATTCCCATCCCGACGAGTCCATTGATTACGAAAGTGACGTCACCGTCCATACCGACGGCAGAACCTATACCGTTCCCGCCGGAACCCAGATCCGCCTGATCCCCGGCGAAAGTATCTACATCCAGCAATACCTGTACCACGATTTCGAGGTGGAACCGGGTACGGGAGACGTGCTGCTGGGCGAGGTCAGCCAGTGCAACGACGACGCCAAGGACAACCGCTTTAACCCGCCCATGGGCCGCTTCCCGGCCATCGAGGAGGACGAAGCGCCTTACCGCCTGCTCTGCACCGAGTACCCCGCGGCCAAGGACTGAGGAGGACACAGGATGATCGACGTAGTAGCACTGGGCGAACTGCTCATTGATTTTGCGGCAAAGTCCACGGACGGCGCCGGATACCCCACCATGGCCGCCAATCCCGGCGGCGCTCCCGGCAATTTCCTGGCCGCGCTGAACGCCTACGGCAGAAAGACCGCGTTTTTGGGCAAGGTGGGAAACGACGCCTTCGGCAATCTGCTGCTGGGGACGCTGAAGGGCGCCGGGATCGAAACGAAGGGGATCTTGGTGGACGGCAGGGTGTTTACCACCCTGGCCTTCGTGACCTTTGACGAAAGCGGCGACCGCTCCTTCTCCTTCGCCCGGAAGCCCGGCGCGGACACCCAGCTGCGGTGGGACGAGGTGGACAAATCCCTCATTGACGAGGCCAAAGTGTTCCACTTCGGCACCCTGAGCCTGACGGGCGAGCCTGTCCGCACCGCGACTCAGAAGGCGGTGGCCTACGCAAAGATGCAGGGTAAGCTCATCAGCTGCGACCCCAATCTGCGGCTTCCCCTGTGGCGCAGCGAGGACGCGGCAAAAGAGCAGATGCTTTGGAGCCTGCATCAGGCGGATGTGGTAAAGATCAGTGACAACGAGGTGGAATTCCTCTGGAACTGCACCCCGGAAGAGGGCGCGGACAAGCTGCTGACGGAGTTCGGCGTGTCCCTGGCCATGGTGACGCTGGGGCCTGACGGCTGCCTGCTGAAAACGAAGACGGCGGCCTTCCGCGCCGCCTGCCCCAAGGTGCATCCCGTGGACACCACCGGCGCAGGAGACATTTTCGGCGGCAGCGCCATGGCAAGGCTTCTGGAGCTGGGCAAGCCAGTGGGCGAGCTGACGGAAGATGACCTCAAATACATCGGCAGCTTCGCCGCCACGGCCGCCAGCCTGTCTACGGAGCATTCCGGCGGCATCCCCAGCATCCGGGAAAAGGATGCGGTGCTGAAGGCAATGAGATAAATTTTGACCCGGGGCGATACGTCCCGGGTCATTATAGCTATGGAATTGAGGGTATTCAAATGACGCAGAAGCCGCGCAATGCCGACTACACAAAGGAGTACAACCGCAAGGCGGTTCTCCGAATCTTGCGCCGCCAGGCCATGAGCCGGGCAGAGCTGGCACGTGCCACGGGTCTGACCCGGGCGGCGGCGTCTCTCATCGTGGAGGAGCTTCTGAACGCGGGCGTGGTGACGGAGCTTGCCCCCCAGTCCGCCGGACGGGGACGCAGCGCAACGCCCCTGGCACTGCGGCCGGACAGCTATTACGCCCTCGCGGTGGATCTGGCCAGAAAAGGCTGCACGGTTGGGCTGTGCGACATCGGCGGCAATCTGCTGCAATGCCGGGAGCTTCCGGAGCAAGGTGACATGGTGGCCGCCATCATTGGGGCGCTTGCGTCCCTGCTGGAATCCGTGGACAAAGGCAAGGTGCTGGGAATCGGCATCAGCGCCCCCGGGCCGCTGGACTGCGAAAACGGCCGCATCCTCAATCCGCCCCGGTTCGAGCGCTGGCGCGGCGTGGACATCGGCAAGCGCCTGTCGGACGCCCTGGGGCTGCCCGCCTATCTGGAACACGACGTGTGCGCCATGGCGCTGCATCAGCAAGCCACAGGGCAGAGCCGGAATTTTATGCTTCTGTTCATTGACATCGGCATCGGCGCGGCCATTGTATCCGACGGGGAGCTGCTGGGGAATTTCACCGGCGAGCTGGGACATACCACCATCCGCTTTGACGGGCGGCAGTGCGAGTGCGGCAACCGGGGGTGTCTCGAAACCTATGCGTCCATTCCGGCGCTGCTGGAGGGTTCCGGCTTCCGGGACTGGTTCGACCTCATCGACCATGCGGACGAGCCGGAAGCCCAGCGCCTTCTCGATCAGGAAGCGGTCTATCTGTCGGCGGGTCTTATCAACCTGCTGAATCTGATCCCCGTGGACAGCATCTACCTTGCGGGGGACATCTGCTGCCGGCACGAGCTTCTGACTGAGCGTCTCCGGCGGGAGATCAGCGGGAAGGCACTGCACCGGGGCAGAAACGACATCCGCATTCTCCCGGTGGCAGATACCCCCAACATGGGCATCCTGTCGGCGGCGGAAGTGGTTTTTTCGAGATTTTTCACGGTGTGACCAGCGAAATAACCAGATTGGCTGCCCCCGCCATCAGCATGATCAGAATGGGGCTGAGCTTCGTCTTCCGCAGAAGCAGAAACGCCACGGCGAAAAGGGCGATCATATTCCAGTTCGTTCCGGAAAGGCGGATCGCGCCGCTCCAAAAGGCGTTGCGCAGGATCAGCATCCCCGCCGAAGCGATCATGGCCACCACCGCCGGACGCAGGGAGCCGAGAACGCTCTGCAAAACCGCAATGTTGCGGTACTTTAGGTAGAGCTTTGCAATCAGCGTCACCAGAATGCAGGCGGGGAGAATGCAGCCAGCGGTAGCCACCAGCGCCCCCGGAACACCGGCGATTTTCGTTCCCACGAAGGTTGCGGAGTTGACAGCGATGGGGCCGGGGGTCATTTCCGCGATGGTCACAAGATCGGTAAATTCACTCATGGACAGCCACTGGTGCTCGGTGACGATCTGCGCCTGAATCAGGGGCATGGCGGCGTAGCCGCCGCCGAAGCTCAGGGCGCCGATTTGCAGGAAGCTGAGGAACAGCTGTAAGTAGATCATTTGGCGTTCCTCCTTTGCAAAATCACGGTGCGGATAACGCCGATGACGATACAGGACAGAATGACGTATACCACATTGATTCGGAAAACGTAGGTAGCGGCAAATGCGGTTAACATAATAACGATGGAGATCACGGATTTCTGCTTCAGGACGCCGCTGCCCATGTCGATTACCACGGAGGCGATGACTGCGCCCACACCGGCCTGCATACCGGAAAGGACGTTGCTGACGATGTAGTTGTCCCGGAACAGCTCGTAAAAAAAGGAGATCACCGTAATAATGAGAAACGGCGGGATGATGGTTGCAATGATGGCGGTGACGGCGCCCAGGACACCCGCCAGCTTGAAGCCCACCACGATCGCCCCGTTGACGGCGATGGCGCCGGGGGCGGACTGGGCAATGGCAATAAGATCCAGCATTTCGTCCTCCTGGATCCAGTGCAGCTCATCCACAAATTTCTGCTTCATCAGCGTGACAATGACATAGCCGCCGCCGAAGGTAAACGCGCTTAAATACAGTGTGGAGAAAAATAATTTCGCCAAAATTTTCTTTTTGTCAGTCATAATCTACCTCCTCATGCCTCCAGTTTACCAGCCCTTGACTTATTTGTAAAATAGAATTATTATATGAAATGTATAATAAAAACAATATGAATGGAGGAACCGCCATGACGCTGCGGCACATGAAGATTCTGGTGGAGGTCTACCGTCAGAACAGCGTGACCAAAGCTGCCCAGGCGCTGCATCTGTCCCAGCCGTCGGTGAGCCTGGCGCTGCGGGAATTGGAGGATTACTACGGCGTGACGCTGTTCGAGCGGGTGGGACGCCGGATATCCCCCACGGA
>CAKTKX010000154.1 GCA_934572365.1 uncultured Oscillospiraceae bacterium | reverse complement strand
GAAGCGGCATCTATGCTCCGGCTTCTCTCCGGGCGGGATCATCAGGTGATGACCGGCTGCACCGTTCTGTGCGGGGACAGGGTCGAGACCTTCACCGAGGTGACGAGCCTGCATTTCCGCCCCCTCAGCGAGAAGGAGATTCTGCGATACGTCCAAAGCGGCGAGCCCATGGACAAGGCCGGCTCTTACGGCATCCAGGGCGGCGCGGCGCTGTTCTGCGAAAAGCTGGAGGGCGACTATTATAATGTAATGGGACTTCCCGTGTGCCGGCTGTATGAGACCCTTTGCCGCACAGCGCCGGAAGTGATGGAGGATACCTTATGAGAAATCTATTCAGTACCAAGGTGAAGATCATTCTGGTGATCGCCGCGCTGCTGACGGCGGCGCTGGCCATCTACAGCGGCATTTCCAACCAGAGTCTTCCCAGCGTGATCGTGCAGGGCGTGCTTGCCCCCTTCCGCGCCGCAGGCACCACCCTGACCAACACGGCGGAAAAATACTACAGCTATATGTTCCGCTACGAGGCTCTGGACGCGGAAAACAAGGTGCTGGAGGAACGCATCGCCCAGATGGAGGACGTCGCCCGTCAGGCCGACTCCGTTTCCCGTGAAAACGAGCGTCTGCGCAGGCTCCTGGAGCTGAAGGCCACCAACGAGGACTACAAGCTGGTGGACGCCTATATCATCGGTTGGAGCTCCTCGGACTGGGAGAGCACCTTCACCATCAACCGGGGCACCAATGCGGGCATCCGGGAGAACCTGTGCGCCACCACCGCCAACGGCGAAGTGGTGGGTCTGGTGACGGAGGTGGGCGTGAACTACGCCGTCGTCAAGACCGTTCTGGACTCCACCCTGGAAATTTCCGGTACCATCGCCACTTCCGGCTACAACGGCATGGTCAAGGGCGGCTACGTCAGCGGCAACGATACCCTGCTTCAAATGAACTACCTGCCCTCCGAATCCATCATCCGCAACAAAGACCAGGTGGTGACCTCCGGTTCTACGGTGTATCCCCGGGGTCTGATCATCGGCTCCGTGGTGGACGCGGGCTATGAGGAAACGGGCGTTGCCAAGTTCGCCCTTCTTGACCCCGCCGCGGACATTAACTCTTTGGAGCAGGTCTTCATCATCACCCAGTACACCACCGAGGTCGTGACCACCCCCGGCACCGCCACGGACTCCGAAACTGCCACCGCCCCTTCCGAAACCGCCGCCGCCACCCAGGCGACCACACCCGTAGGCTGAGGACACGCCATGGCAAGAAAAAAGCTGTCAAAGCAATCGGAATTCAAGCCCGACCCCCGGCAATGGAGTCTCTCCCAGCTGTTCCACCTGACCCAGCTGCAAAAGCAGCGGATTCTGAAATGGGCGCTGTACGTGCTGACGGGGATCCTGCTTCTGACCGTTCAGGACGTCATTATGAGCCGGGTCAGCATTTTCGGCGCAACCACCGATCTGCCGGTGGTGTACATTCTGCTGATCACGGTCATTGAGGGCGTGGAGGTCGGAAGCCTGTTTGTCCTTTTTTCATCCACAATTTACTATTTTTCCGGCTCTGCGCCGGGGCCTTACTGCATTGGCTTACTCTGCGCCGTCGGGATCGTCGCCACGCTGCTGCGGCAAGCTTATCTCAGGCGCACCAAAGCGTCCATTGTCATCTGCGCCGGCATTGCGCTGACGATTTACGAGATGGGGCTGTTCATCGTGGGCATCGGCCTGGGGCTGACACGGTGGGATCGGGTCTTTTCCTTCCTGTTCACCGCCGCCTACAGCTTCGGCATCACGATCCTGCTGTACCCGCTTATCAATAAAATTGGTCTTATTGGAGGAACCACATGGAAAGAATAAGCCGATTTCGCGCTATCCTGCTTCTGATTCTGTTTATTACGATTCTGGCGCTGTTCGCCGTGAAGCTTTTTGATCTTCAGATCATCGAAACCAACGGCAACACCGACAATATCGCAAAATACACCACCGTTACCACCGTCCGTGCCGCCCGGGGCGATATCCTCGACCGGAACGGCAACGTCCTGGTAGGCAACCGCGCCAGTTATGATCTGGTGTTCAACCACTACGTTATCGAGTCCTACGGCCAGACCAACCAGGCGCTGTACGCCCTGGTGCAGAAATGCCGGGAGCTGAACGTCACCTATAACGATCACTTCCCCGTAAGCAAGACCCGCCCCTTTGAGTACACTCTGAGCGAGTTTGCCACCTCCTGGCAGAACCACTTCCAGAGCTTCATGGTCGACCGGTCGCTGGACTCGGACATCACCGCGCCGCTGCTCATTGAAAAGCTGCGGGAGCGCTACAAAATTCCCGAGGGCTGGTCGGACGAGGACGCCCGCGCCGTCATCGGCATGCGCTACGAATTCGACCTGCGCGGCATTTCCAGCCTGCCTACGTACACCTTCATTGAGGACATCTCCGACGAGAATCTGTCCGCCATTCTGGAGCTGAACACCCCCGGTCTGATGGTGGAATCCTCCACCGTCCGGGAATACCATACCAAATACGCCGCCCACATCTTAGGCTACATGGGCGGCATGGACGCCGACGACTGGGAAAAGTACCAGAAATCCGGCTACTCCATGGACGCCTACATCGGCCAATCCGGCTTTGAGGAGGCCTTCGAGGATTACCTTCACGGCATTGACGGCCAGCGCGTGGACGTGGTTTCCAAGGACGGCACCATCGTCGAGCAGTTCTGGCGCGTGAATCAGAAGACCGGCGAGGTTTACACCCCCATCGCCGGAAACAACGTGGAGACCACCATTGACTTAGAGCTGCAAGGCATCGCCGAGGACTCTCTCGCCAACATCATGCAGGAGCTGACCGACCCGGAGAAGAACACCTCCACCGGTGACAGCACCGGCCTGGACGCGGAGGGCGCGGCGGTCATCGTCATGAAGGTCAAGACCGGCGAGATTCTGGCCTGTGCCAGTTATCCCACCTACAATCTCGCCACCATGAACCAGGATTGGGCGGAGATCGAGGCCGACCCTCTCAAGCCCTTCTTCAACCGCGCCTTCGGCGCCAACTACGCCCCCGGCTCCACCTTCAAGATGTGTACCCTGATTGCCGCCATGGAGCATCGCAGTACGAACCCGCAGAGTGAATTCTTTGGCAGATTCCTGTACCTCCCCGGCGAGATCATTCAGGATAAGGGTGTCTTCACCAAGTACGCGGGCTTCTCTCCCACGTGCTTGATCTGGACGTCCAACCCCGGCGTGACCCACGGCGAGCTGACCGCTCAGCGGGCGCTGGAGGTGTCCTGCAACTACTTCTTCTATGTGCTGGGCGACCGCCTGTCCATCGACTACCTGAACGAGACCGCCTACGGTCTGGGTCTGGGTGTACCCACCGGCATCGAGCTGACGGAAAAGGTGGGCTGGGTCACGGACGAGGCCAGTAAGAAGGCCGCCTACGGCGAGACCGGCGTCGACTCCCAGGTCACCACCGGCGACCGTATTCTGGCCGCCATCGGACAGGCCGAGAACCGTTTCAGCCCCCTGCAGCTGTGCGTCTACGCTTCCACTCTGGCGAACAAGGGTACCCGGATGAAGGCCACCTTCTTAAGCCGGGTGGTCGCCTCCGACTACAGCAGCCTGATCAAGGAAAATTCTCCCGAGATCATGAGCCAGATGGAAATTGCCTCCACCACCTACAATACCTACATTGAAGGTATGCGCAAGGTTATCGAAGGAAGCGAAGGCACCGCCCGTTCCCACTTCGGCGGCCCCAAGGACCTGGACACCTTCCCCGTCAAGGTATGCGGCAAGACCGGTACCGCCCAGCACTCCTCCGGCGGCTCTGACCATGGCGCGTTCATCTGCTTCGCCCCCATGGAAGACCCGGAAGTTGCCGTGGCCGTCTACGGCGAAAAGGCCGCCCACGGCGCGACCCT
>CAKTKX010000153.1 GCA_934572365.1 uncultured Oscillospiraceae bacterium | reverse complement strand
GAGATGGACAGCTCAATGTAGCGAAGTCCCACATAGCCCAACGTCATGGAGCCGATGTACAGCAGGGAGACAGGCAGGTACGTCCAGATGACCTGCCAGGAAATCTCTACGCCGCCGATGAAAATCTCAATGGCGGCATGAATGCCCATGACCACGCCCACGGCCGTGACCATTTTATACTGACTGTATTTGTCGGATGCGTCCCGGCAGCCGATCTTGGAAAAGAAATCGGAACCGGACCAGCACAGCAAAGCAATAATGGAAAACCAAAACCAACTCATTTTTTCTACCTCAATTTCTAATTTATAATGTTACCAATCCGGCATCCGCCATTTTTTGCAGGCTCATGAGAATGCCGATCTTGGCATGGTTCCAGGTCAGACCGCCCTGGAAATACACGGCGTAGGGCGGGCGGATGGGACCGTCCGCGGAAAGCTCGATGGAGCTGCCCTGAACGAAGGCACCGGCGGCCATGATGACCTTGTCGTTGTAGCCGGGCATGTCGGAAGGATAGGGGGTGGCGAAGGAATCCACGGGAGCTGCCGCCTGAATGCCCTTGCAGAAGGCGACCATGCCCGCTTCGCTGCCCAGCTCCACCGCCTGAATGATGTCGTGACGGCTTTCCTCCGCGCCGGGGACGCAGCGGAAGCCCAGAGGCTCATACAGATTGGCGGCGAAGATCGCGCCCTTTTCCGCGCCTGCCACCACCGTGGGGGCGAGGAAGAAGCCCTGATACAGCGCCGGCATCAGTCCCAGGTTCGCGCCGACCTCCTGCCCCAAACCGGGGGCGGAAAGCCGGTAGGCGCACCGGTCAACGCATTTTTTCGTGCCGCAGATATAGCCGCCAATGGGGGCAAGGCCGCCGCCGGGGTTTTTAATCAGGCTGCCCACGGTCATGTCCGCGCCCACGTCGGAAGGCTCGATGGTCTCCACGAACTCGCCGTAGCAGTTGTCCACCATGACGGTAACGTCGGGCTTGACATTTTTGCAGAAGGCAATCAGCTCACCGATCTGCCTGACGGAGAAGGTGGGGCGGGTGGCGTAGCCCTTGGAGCGCTGAATGGTGATGAGCTTCGTCTTTTCGTTGATGGCCTTACGGATGCCGTCATAGTCAAAGCTGCCGTCGGGGAGCAGGTCTACCTGCCGGTAAGCAACGCCGTATTCCGCCAGAGAGCAGGGGCTTTCCCGGATGCCGATGACCTCCTGCAAGGTGTCGTAGGGCATACCCACAGGGGAAAGCAGCTCATCCCCGGGCAGCAGATTGGCACTGAGGGCGACGGTGAGGGCGTGGGTGCCGCAGGTGATCTGGGGGCGCACCAGCGCGGCCTCGGTGTGGAACACATCGGCGTAGACCCGCTCCAGATTGTCCCGGCCAAAATCGTCATAGCCGTAGCCGGTGGTAGCGGCGAAGCAGGCGGCGGAGACCCGGTTTTTCTGCATCGCCCACAGCACCTTGGCCTGATTGTGTTCCGCAACCTGGTCAATGGCGGCGAAGCGGTCTTTCAGCTTCTCCAGCGTCCGCTCGCCGTAGGCATATACCGCAGGGGAGATCCCCATGGTTTCGTAAAGCTCCAATAATTCGTCCATATTCAATCCTCTTTTTTCACATTGTTCAGTAGTTCGTCTGCCAGATTGTTGAGAACGTCCGGGCGGGACACGATCAGCCCCGTTTCCGCCTCGCCAAGAATGAGAAGGGTGTCGCCGGGCTTGATGCCGAACAGCTCCCGGGCTTCCTTGGGAATGACGATTTGCCCCCGATCGCCCACTTTTGCGGTGCCGAAGACCCGCTGCTGATTGATTTTACCGAGGACATGCTTGCCTCCAGGCATAAAACCGCCTCCAATCATATTTTTCATACTTTTCACACTGGCCGATTATACAAAAAACCGTCCCGGTTGTCAATACCGGGACGGAAGAATTTGGGGTCAAAGTGTGGCGGCAGCCTGTTCGGCGCAATATTGCTTCAGCAACTGCGGGATTTCCTGCACGCTGTTTTCCACAAAGGCGTCCATTTCTGCTTCTGTCAGATAGGGGTACTCCCGATCCAAATGGTCGTTTTCCTGAAGATAGAAGCCGGTAATGTACTGACGGCGGTTGTCAAAGGCGTCAGGGGCGAATTCCTCCATGTAGGAATTGACGAAGCCCACCGCCCCCAGATAGACCCGGAAGGCGCGGAAGCCGGGATGGTCGCGGAGGTATTTGTAGTCCAGATCGTACCAGTCCTCCTTCAGCTTCCAGATAAAGCCCTCGGGGTCACTGGCGCGCTCCTCGGAAAACCGAATCTTGGAGGGGTCGTAGATGTCCCGCACCCAGAGAACGTCGGTGATCAGGTGGACGAGATAACCGAGATAAAAGGAATATTGGACGGAATCGTAGGTTTTCTGCTGAGCGGGGGTAAAATATTTGGCGGCGAAGCGCTCCGGACATGCCTTCTCGCCCTCCGCTTTGAAGTGGGAAACCGTGGTGCTGGGCGAGAACTGCGACCAGTCCGCATTGGGAACGCCGCTGTCCGGGGCGACGTTGCCCACGATGAATTCCACCGGGGAAAGTCCCGGCATTGCATCCAGCAGCCTGTCCGCGATCCGCAGATGAACCATCCATGACGCCATGTTTTAATCCCTTCTTCTGCGGCCGTTTCCGCCGAAGATCACCAGCAGACGCAGAAGCTGCGCCAGGGCGGTGGCAGTGGCGGCGACGTAGGTCAGCGCGGCGGCGGTGAGGGTTTTCCTTGCGCCCTTCTGCTCTTCCTCCGTCAGCAGACCGCCCTCGTCGATGGCGACCAGGGCGCGGTGACTGGCGTTGAATTCCACGGGAAGGGTCACCAGCTGAAATACCAGGGAAAGACCGAAGCAGGCAATGCCCAGGTACACGAAGAAGTAGGAAACGTCCGCCGCATAGGACAGCAGCAGACCGATAAGAATCAGCGGCATGGCAAGCTTGGAGCCAATGTTGGTGACGGGGATGATGGCGGCTCTCAGCTTGATGGGGGCGTAGCTCTGGGCGTACTGCACCGCGTGCCCGGCCTCGTGGCAGGCCACGCCGATGGCGGCGGTGGAGGTGTTGTCATATACTCCATCGGACAGGCGGATGACATTGGTTCTGGGATCGTAATGGTCGGTCAGATTTCCGCTGATGCGCTCAATGCGCACGCCGGAAACCCCGTTGGCGGACAGCACCCGCTGGGCAGCCTCCGCTCCGGTAAGGCGGCGGGAGGAATACTGCTTGGAATATTTCCGGAAGGTGGAGTTGACATTGGCGCTTGCCCAGAGGGACAGCAGCACGCAGGGCAGAACCAGGACAACATATGTCCAGTCAAAATAATAGTAGGGCATAAAGAACCTCCTGACGGGATTTTGTGTTTACCGTTATTATATCCCAACCGCAGAAAAATGGCAAGGCCGGGAGGGAAGTGCGGGCGTGAGATTTTTGTAAACTTTTTGTCGGGGACAAAAGAAAAAAAGGGAATATTCACAAATTATTCATACTGGGGCGGTCGAATGCTGGTATACTTTGAATAGAGTTTTATGGGGGTGGGAAAATGAAGGATCCTGTCAAGCGGCGGTACTTTTATCTGATGCTGTCCATATTCGGCGGTGTCGGTCTGAGTATTGTGCTGTTTTTTGTCGTTTACCGCTTTCGGGGCGTGGGCGACGCGCTGAATAAGCTGGGAAGCATTCTGGCGCCCTTTGCCTATGGCAGCGTTGTGGCGTATCTGCTGCGGCCAATGTGCAATTTGTACGAGTCGCTGTTTCAGAAGCATCTGCCGAAAAAGCTGCAAAAGCTGTCCAACGGACTGGCGGTGGGCCTCAGCATGATCTCGGGGCTTCTGATCGTGTACGCTCTGATCATCATGATCGCGCCCCAGCTGTTTTCCAGCATTCAGACCCTGTGGCTCAGCCTTCCCGACAAGATTTCC
>CAKTKX010000152.1 GCA_934572365.1 uncultured Oscillospiraceae bacterium | reverse complement strand
CTAACGCAGGAAAGGGCATCCATATGTATCAACCACTCGCCGATCTTTTGCGGCCGCAGACACTGGACGAGGTCTACGGTCAGGAGCATATTCTGGGCAAGGGCGCGGTGCTGCGCCGCCTGATCGATTCGGGGAATATCCCCAATATGGTGTTCTACGGCCCCAGCGGCACGGGAAAGACCACCGTTGCCAACATCATCGCCAAGCAGACCAACCGCACCCTCTATAAGCTCAACGCCACCACCGCCTCTACGTCGGATATCAAGGAAATCGTGTCACAGCTGGACACCTTTATGGCGCCCAACGGGGTGCTATTGTATCTGGACGAGATTCAGTCCTTCAACAAAAAGCAGCAGCAGTCCCTGCTGGAACACATCGAAAACGGCAAGATCACCCTGATCGCTTCCACCACGGAAAATCCCTATTTCTATGTGTTCAACGCGATTCTGAGCCGCTCCACCGTCTTTGAATTCAAGCAGATTTCCGCGTCCGCCGCCTTGCAGGCGGTACGCCGGGCGGTTTCCTTCATGGAACAGCGTACCGCGCTGACCGCCGTTCCGGAAGACGGGGCGCTGGAATACATTGCGTCCTCCTGCGGCGGCGATCTGCGTAAGGCCATGAACGCGGTGGAGGTGCTGTTTTCCGCGGGAATTCCCCAGGACGGAAAGCTGCCCCTGACCCTGGCGGACGCCAAGGAGGTCACCCAGAAAAGCGCCCTCCGCGCCGACCGGGACGGAGACAACTATTACGACCTGCTGTCCGCCCTCCACAAGTCCATCCGCGGCTCTGACCCAGACGCTGCCTGCCACTATCTGGCAAGGCTTCTGGAGGCAGGGCAGCTGCCCTCCGCCTGCCGCCGCCTGATGTGTGTCGCGGCGGAGGACGTGGGGCTGGCCTATCCCCAGATATTGCCCATCGTCAACGCCTGCGTGGACATGGCGCTGAAGCTGGGAATGCCGGAAGCGCGGCTCCCGCTGGCGGATGCCGCCGTGCTGATGGCCACCAGTCCCAAGTCCAATTCCGGCTGTGTTGCCATTGACGCGGCGCTGGACGACGTGCGCAAGGGAAAGTCTGGGGATTTCCCCCGGCATTTGCAGAACGTCCACGCGGATACCTACACCATGGAGCGGGAGCAGGGGTATCTCTACCCCCACAACTACCCAAACCACTGGGTGAAGCAGCAGTATCTGCCGGACGAGCTGGTGGGCGCGCATTATTATGAGTACGGCCCAAACAAGCTGGAACAGGCGGCGAAGCAATACTGGGACAGCATCAAGAAGGAGTAAAACATGGACATTCGCGTCAACGATATTCTCGTCATGAAGAAGCCCCACCCCTGCGGGGAAAAGCGCTGGCTGGTTCTGCGCACCGGCGCGGATTTCCGCCTGCGGTGCTTGGGCTGCGGCCACGAGCTGATGACACCCCGGTTCAAGGCAGAAAAAAATATCCGCTCCGTGGAGCGGAAGGAAACCTCCGACAGCTAATGTCGGAGGTTTTTCGTTCCCCATCGTTAATGCCGCCGAAAGAACGGCGGGGCGGGGGAAACTTGCGGCGAAGGGGGGGACACGGTTGCGACCGACTTTTTCCGGGGAAGGAGGTATACTGCTGCCATACCGGCTGGAGGTGATGGGTTGAAAATCTATCTGGACCTGGTGGTAATTCTGAATTTTCTGGTGGATTTTTTGCTGCTTTTGGGGACAAACCGTTTGTCGGGCTTTCCGGCGTCGCCTCTCCGGGCGGCGGCCGCGGCGGCGCTGGGGGCGCTCTACAGCGGGGTGTGCATGATGCCCCGGCTGCGGTTCCTGGGAGGACTTCTGTGGCGAATCGTCAGCCTGGGCGGGATGGCTGCCATCGCCTTCGGCTGGGACAAAAGTGCCTGGAAGCGAAGCGGCGTGTTCGTGCTTCTCAGCATGGCGCTGGGGGGCGCGTCATTAAGCATCGGCCGGGGGAGCTTTCTGACGCTGCTGCTCACCGCCGGCGGGGTGTGGGCGCTGTGCATCGTGGCCTTCGGCGGACGGGTGGGGGGCAGAGAGTATGTCCCGGTGGAGCTGACCTACGGCGAAAAAACCGTCAGCATCGTCGCCCTGCGTGACTCGGGAAACACTTTGCGCGACCCCGTTTCCGGGGAGCAGGTGCTTGTGGTTTCGGGGGAGGTGGCGGAAAGACTGACAGGTTTGACCCAAGACCAGCTCCGCGCACCCCTGAAAACGCTGATGTGCCATCCGGTTCCGGGGCTTCGTCTGATTCCCTACCGGGCAGTGGGGCAGGCGGGGGACATGCTGCTGGCCATGCGGTTTGATAAGGTGAAAATCGGCAACCGGACGCAGAGCGCCGTGGTGGCCTTTGCGGCGGAGGGACTTGGCAGGGGAGACGTATATCAGGCACTGACAGGAGGGGTCATATGAAGCTGTTGGACATTCTGCGCAAGCTGGGACTGATTCGGGAAAGCGGCATCTTTTACATCGGGGGCAGCGACGTGCTTCCCCCGCCGCTGAAGGGGGCGGAGGAGCTTCAGACTCTTCAGGCGCTGGAACAGGGGGACGAGGACGCACGGCAGCGGCTGGTGGAGCACAATCTCCGATTGGTCGTGTACATCGCCCGGCGGTTTGAGAACACCGGCGTCAATCTGGAGGATCTGATCTCCATCGGCACAATCGGCCTGATCAAGGCCATCAGCACCTACAGGCTGGACAAGAAGATCAAGCTGGCGACCTACGCCTCCCGGTGCATCGAAAACGAAATTCTCATGTACATCCGCAAAACCGCCAACCAGAAGACGGAGGTGTCCCTGGACGAACCCATCAACATGGACTGCGACGGCAACGAGCTGCTGCTTTCCGACATCCTCGGTACCGACGAGGACATGATCATGCGGCCGCTGGAAGATGACGTGGACATCTGCGTCCTGCGGCAGGCGCTCCGGGACCTGCCCGACCGGGAGCGGGAGATCGTGCTGATGCGCTTCGGCTTAGAGGGGCGGCGGGAGCTGACCCAGAAGGAAGTGGCGCAGAAAATGGGCATCTCCCAGTCCTACATTTCCCGGCTGGAAAAGCGGATCATGCTTCGACTGAAAAAAGAATTCCTCCGTCAGACAAGCTGCGCTTGATTTTTTGGAATCGGTATGGTATAATCGATAAAGAAATTATCGATATGATTTCGTATCGATTACAATCGAGGTTATTATGGAAGAGAAGAAAGTTTCCAAATCGGTTCTAAAACGCTTGCCGGGGTATTTGGCGTACTTGAAAAATATGCCGGAAAACGCCCCTACCCATATTTCCGCCACGGCGCTGGCCAACGCTCTGGGAATGGGAGAGGTGCAGGTTCGCAAGGACCTCGCTATGGTCTCCGACGGGGGGCGCCCCAAGATCGGCTATCTGCGGGAGACCCTGATCGACGATATCGAGCAGTTTCTGGGGTATGACAACACCACCGACGCCGTGCTGATCGGCGCGGGCAAGCTGGGGCAGGCGCTGATGGGCTACAGCGGCTTTGATGAGTACGGACTGAACATTCTGGCGGCCTTCGACGCAAGCCCCAAGGCGGAAAAGACGGAAGAGGGCAAGCCCATCTACCACGTTTCCCAGCTGGCGCACTTCTGCCGCACGCACAAGGTGCTGATGGGCATTATCACCGTTCCGGCGGAGGCGGCGCAGCAGGTGGCGGATCAGCTCATTGCCGGTGGAATCAAGGGCATCTGGAATTTTGCCCCCACCCATCTGGACGTGCCGTCCAACATCCTGGTGCAGTATGAGAACATGGCGACGTCTCTCGCGGTACTGTCCGTGCATCTGCAGGCGCAGATCAAGGAAGAAAAGGAAGTCAGAAAGTAATCGGAAGAAATCTGCCCCGCGCTGTAAAGGCGGGTGTCCGTAACACAGTTAACAGCTACCGTAGTTTGATCTGCGGTGGCTGTGCTTGCGTTCTGTGCTGTT
>CAKTKX010000151.1 GCA_934572365.1 uncultured Oscillospiraceae bacterium | reverse complement strand
CTCTGATCATCATGATCGCGCCCCAGCTGTTTTCCAGCATTCAGACCCTGTGGCTCAGCCTTCCCGACAAGATTTCCAAGCTGTATGCCTGGGCAATGGCGACCTTTGGAGAGAACGAGAAGCTGGTGTCCCTGTTCAACACCGTTTACAACACCGTGAACACCGATCTGCAGAACTGGGCGAACAACACGCTGGCACCCTATGTTTCCAGTGTGGTGAGCATCGTCTCCGGCGTGGGCAGCAGCGTGTGGAAGGTGCTGATGTTCCTGTACAATCTGCTGATCGGCCTGATTGTGGCGGTGTATCTTCTGTTCAGCAGGAAAAAATTTGCACGGCAAAGCGTCCTGATTATCCGCAGCGCCCTGAAGCCCAAGTGGGCGGAGCTGCTGCTGAACGAGGTGGCGTTCATTGACCGGATGTTCGGCGGATTCATTGACGGCAAGATTCTGGATTCCGCCATCATTGGCGTGCTGTGCTATATCGGCTGCTCGATCCTGCGGTTCCCCAACGCACTGCTGGTTTCCGCCGTCGTGGGCATTACCAATGTGATCCCGTTCTTTGGCCCCATCATCGGCGCGGTTCCCTCCACGCTGCTGATTTTGATTGAAAGCCCCATCAAAGCCCTTTGGTTCGTTATTTTTGTCCTGGCGTTGCAGCAGCTGGACGGCAACGTTATCGGGCCGAAGATCCTGGGCGACCGCACCGGCCTGTCCAGCTTCTGGGTGCTGTTTACCATTATCCTCTTCGGCGGATTGTGGGGCGTCTTTGGCATGGTCATCGGCGTGCCGTTGTTCGCGGTCATCTATGACACCGTGAAGAAGCTGGTTCGCCGTGGCCTGGACAGAAAGGGACAGATCGAGATTTGGGAGCAATACAAGGCCGACTATCCCGACGAAGAACCGAAGAAGACCTGATATAATTTCATAACGCCGCCGTGAAGTGCCACGGCGGCGTTTTTTCGAGATAACGGTGGAAATCCGGGACAAGCTGTGGTATACTGATACAAATACGCTTTTGGGGGAAGAATATGAATTACGCGACGATCAAGAACTGCGACATTGCCAACGGCCCCGGCGTGCGGGTGAGTCTGTTTGTCTCCGGCTGCACCCATCACTGCCCCGGATGCTTTAACGAGGTGGCCTGGGATTTTGGCTACGGCGAACCCTTTACCCAGCAGACCATTGACTTAATTCTGGACATGCTCCGGCCGGACTACATCCGGGGGCTGACGCTGCTGGGGGGAGAACCCTTTGAGCCGCAAAACCAGGGGGCGATTGTGGAGCTGCTTCGGCAGATCAAACGGGAAATGCCCCGGAAAAGCATCTGGGCGTTCTCCGGCTACCTGTTTGAAAAGGACATCCTGTCCGGCCGGCTGGGGGACACCCGGGAATACTTAAGCTACCTGGATGTTCTGGTGGATGGCCCCTTTGTGGAGGCAAAGAAAAATCTGTCCCTGCGATTCCGGGGTTCGGAAAACCAGCGGCTTATCGACGTCCCCGCGTCTCTGGCCGCGGGAAAAACCGTCCTCTGGGAGGACTGGCAGGGAGAAAAGAGAGGTATGAAAGGATGAACCCAATCCATGTGAAAATCCTTCGCAGCGGGGCAAAGCTTCCCACCTACGGCACCGCCGGAGCGGCGGGGGCTGACCTGTACGCCTGTATCGACGCGCCGATGACCGTCCGGCCGGGGGAGACGGTGTTCATCCCCACGGGTATCGCGCTGGAGGTTCCCCAGGGCTGCGCGGGGCTGGTATACGCCCGCAGCGGCCTTGCCTGCAAGCGGGGGCTGGCACCTGCCAACAAGGTCGGCGTGGTGGACAGCGACTACCGGGGGGAGATCAACGTGGTTCTCCACAACCACGGCAGCGTCCCCCAGACCATCGAAAACGGCGAACGTGTCGCCCAGCTCCTGATCACGCCGGTATTCCAGCCGGCCTATGAAATCGCCGAGGCTCTGACGGATACGGCCAGAAATGCGGGAGGATTCGGTTCCACCGGTAAATAATTGGCGTTTCTTATAAAATTTGCGTACGGTGTATGTAAAATTTATGCAAATTTTGTCACTGTACTTTTCCGGTATCTTTTTTTATAATGATATTATGCCTGTATGGGGTCTATCTGAAAACCGTCAACACGCCCAAACAGCGGGTCTTTTCCGCCTGCTGTGCGCCATTTTCCCTTGCAATACACAAAGTATTCCCGCGGAAAAATGGCTTCATCAGACGAAAAATCCCTCGCTGTTGGTCATATTGCCGGTTTTCAGATAGACCCTGGGGCGACTACAGAAGAGATTTTAGGAGTTTCATATGGAGATTTTAAGTGCCATCGTGCAGCTTCTGGGCGGGCTTGCCCTGTTCCTGTACGGCATCGAGCTGATGGGCGACGGCCTGAAAAACAGCTCCGGCGCCGCACTGAAACGCGTGCTGGAAAAGGTCACCGGAAATGTCGTGATGGGCGTTCTCACGGGCGCACTGGTCACCGCCGTGATCCAAAGCTCCACTGCTACCATTGTTCTGACGGTTGCTCTGATCGGTGCAGGTGTGCTGAACCTGAAACAGGCTGTGTCCATCGTCATGGGCGCCAATATCGGCACCACCGTCACGGCGCAGATCATCCGTCTCGGCTCCATTCAGTCCGACGGAAGCTGGCTGCTGTGGCTGTTCGATACGGACACCCTTGCGCCTATTGCCCTGATCATCGGCATTGTGCTGCTGATGTTCATCAAGTCCAAGCGCTCCAATACCATCGGCGATATCTGCATCGGCTTCGGTATCCTGTTTGTGGGACTGAATCTGATGACCAGCGGCGTGGAACCCCTTGTGGGGACGGACGCGTTTATCGCCTTCGTGCGATTCCTGAATAACCCCCTGTTCGGCATTCTCTTCGGCCTTGTCCTGACGGTCATTGTCCAAAGCTCGTCGGCGACCGTGGGTATGCTCCAGACGGTTGCCTCCGTGCCGGGGGCAGGGATCACCTTTGCCATGGCCTATCCGGTCATCATGGGTATCAACCTGGGTACCTGCGTCACCACGGCTATGGTCTGCTCCATCGGCTCGTCCAAGGACGCCAAGCGGACGGGCGTCGTCCACATTGCCTTCAATACCATCGGAACGATTCTGTTCCTGCTTTTGATGACCGTTCTGCGGAAGCTGTCCGTGTTTGGTGAGAGCTTCTGGGTGCGCAGTGTGGACAGCGGAAATATTGCAAATTTCCAGACGATTTTCAACCTGGTCACCGCCGTGGTGCTGGTTCCCTTTGCGGATCAGCTGGTGAAGCTGTCCATGGTCATCGTCAAGGACGACAAGCAGAAGCAGCTGCGCCATCCCGAGCTGCACACCCTGGACGAAAAGCTTTATAATTCTCCCGCCCTGGCCGTGTCCGTTGCCATCAAGGCCGTGTCGGATGTGGGTACACTGGCAAAGGAGAATTTTGAAAAGGGCTGTCAAATGCTGGAAAAGTATGACCCCGCCGTTGCCAGTGAGATCGACGTGGACGAGGACTGCATCGATGAGTTTACGGACAGAGCAGACCGGTTCTTCATTGGCCTGTCCAAGGCGGTGGAAACGGAGTGGGACGACCGTCAGCTGGATATGCTGATGCAGACGGTTCCCAACTTCGAGCGTATCGGTGACTACGCCACCAATCTGGTGGAGCTGGCGCAGCGGCTGGTTGCGGATAACGCGGCCTTCTCCGATGTGGCGAAAAGGGAGCTGGAGCTGATTTTCGCTGCCGTCAACGAAATCCTGACCATTACCGTGGATGCCTTCGCCAAGGGTGACAATGAAGCCGCCAAGCGGATCGAGCCGCTGGAAGAAACCATTGACGACATGGTGATGATTCTCCGGGATCGCCACACCAAGCGCTTAAAGAGCGGTGCCTGCTCCGTGGGCAGCGGCCTGGTGTTCATGGAGACGCTGACCTATCTGGAGCGTGCTTCCGACCAGTGTTCCTCCATCGCCGTGATGATGCTGGC
>CAKTKX010000150.1 GCA_934572365.1 uncultured Oscillospiraceae bacterium | reverse complement strand
GCCCGTGAGGAGTGCGATCTGGACAAGCCCAGCGACAACATCACCATCTACGGCCACAACATGGCCGACGGCAGCATGTTCCACAGCCTGATGTCCTACACCGAGAAGAGCGCGTGGGACTACAACAGCCTGATTTTCTTCGACACTCTGAAGGAGCGGCACATCTACAAGATCTTCGCGGTGTTCAAGACCAGCGCCAACGCGGGCAAGGGCTTCTCTTACCATCAGTTTGTGGATGCCCAGAACGAGACGGAATTCAACGACTTCGTCACCAACTGCAAGAATCTGTCCTTCTACGACACCGGCATTACGCCCAAATACGGCGACAAGATCATCTGCCTGTCCACCTGCGAGTATACCCTGAACAACGGCCGGCTGGTCGTTGCGGCAGTGCGCATCAGCTGACCAAAAATCCCCGGACGCAAAACGTCTGGGGATTTTTTGCCTCCGGGGCTTTTCTTCCGGAAAGTTTATGCTATAATGATACGAGAGATATCCAGACCGTTTCTATCCGCAAAATCGAAAGAAAAAGAGGGGGCTTTTGCCATGCAGAGTTTATGTAATCAATGGGAGTTTGTTTCCGACTGGTACGACGGATTTGCCGTGGGAGAAGGGGAGGGGGAGCACGTCCGCCTGCCCCATACCGTGAAGGAAATTCCGCAGCACTACGCCGACAGCCAGTCCTATCAGATGGTCTGCGGCTACCGGAAAAAGCTGACGCTGGAGCCTGCGCTGGCGGGGAAGCGCCTGTTCGTGCAGTTTGACGGCGCGGCGCATATTGCCACGGTGTTCCTGAACGGCCAAGAACTGGCGACCCACCGGTGCGGTTACACCGCGTTCCGGGTGGACATCACCGACGCGGCGGTTCTGGGCGGAGAAAATTGGCTGGCGGTGAAGCTGGACACCACGGAGAACGGCGCGGTGCCGCCCTTCGGATTTGTCATTGACTATCTGACCTACGGCGGGCTTTACCGGGAGGTCTGGCTGGACGTCCGGGAAAGAAGCTATATCGAAGACCTGTACGTAACGACCCCGGATCTTACCACCCTGAAAATCAAGCCCACTTTGCAGGACGCCGAAGGGTGCATTCTTCTGGTGGAGCTGCAAAAGGGCGAGCGGGTGCTGCTGAAGAAGGCGTTCACCGCCGGTGGCGTGATCACCATCCGCTGCCCCGGCGTCAAGAGCTGGGACACGGAGCGCCCCGTTCTCTATACCTGCCGGGTGTCCCTGCTGAAAATCGGCCGGGTGATGGATACCCGGGAAGTGAAGGTGGGCTTCCGCACCGCCGAATTCAAGGCCGACGGCTTCTACCTGAACGGGAAGAAAACCTTCCTGCGGGGGCTGAACCGGCACCAGTGCTGGCCGTATGTGGGCTACGCCGCTCCGGAGCGGCTTCAGCGGGAGGACGCGCGGATCCTGAAGCAGGAGCTTGCCTGCGTGGCGGTGCGCACCTCCCACTATCCCCAGAGCCAGTATTTCATCGACGAATGCGACCGCCTGGGGCTGCTGGTGTTCACGGAGATCCCGGGCTGGCAGCACATCGGCGGGGAGGACTGGAAGAATCAGGCGGTGGAAAACACCCGGGAGATGGTGCTGCAATACCGCAACCATCCCAGCATCGTCCTCTGGGGCGTGCGCATCAACGAAAGCCAGGACGACGACGAGCTGTACCGCCGCACCAACGCCGCCGCCCATGAGCTTGACCCCAGCCGAGCCACCTCCGGCGTGCGGTTCCTGGAAAAGAGCCACCTGTTGGAGGACGTCTACGCCTACAACGACTTCTCCCACACCGGGGACAATCCCGGCTGCAAGCCCAGGCGTACCGTTATGCAAAGCCGGAAAAAGGCGCTGCTGATCTCCGAGCATACCGGTCACATGTACCCTACCAAGTCCTATGACACCTGGAGCCACCGGCAGGCGCAGGCACTGCGCCACGCAAGGGTGCAGAGCGACGCCGCGGCCGACGGCGGCCATGTGGGCTGCTTCGGCTGGTGCATGTTCGACTACCCCACCCACAAGGATTTCGGCTCCGGCGACCGGGTGTGCTACCACGGCGTCATGGACGCCTTCCGCAATCCCAAGCCCGCGGCGGCGCTGTACGCCAGCCAGGGAGAGGGGACGACGGTACTGACGGCCTGTACGCCCATGGACATCGGCGACTATCCCGGCGGACAGATCGGGGACTCGGCGGTGCTGACCAATGCCGACTCCGTCCGGCTGTACAAGAACGGGAATTATGTCACGACCCTCCGCACCGGGGACTACCCCGGACTGCCCCATCCGCCTATGATTCTGGACGATATCATCGGCGAGCTTCTGGAAACCCAGGAGGGCTTTGACGAAAAGAAGGCCGACCTTCTGCGTGCCTGCCTGCTGGCGGTGCGCAGCCACGGCTTTGCCCACCTGCCCCCGGCGGATCTCGCCCGGATGGGTGTCGCCATGACAAAATACGGCCTGACCTTTGCCGATGCGCAGAAGCTCTACGGAAAGTACGTGGGCAACTGGGGAGGGGAGTCCACCGTGTGGCGGCTGGACGCATTGAAGGGCGGGAAGGTGGCTTCCTCCGTCACCCTGTGTCCCAGCGCAAAGCTGCATCTGGAGGTCACGCCCAGCCACACGGAGCTGACGGAAGGGGACACCTACGACATGGCGGCGGTGCGTGTCCGGATCCTGGACGAGTACGGCAACCCGGCGCCCTATGCCCAGCTTCCGGTGACGTTCCGGTTAGGGGGCGCGGCGCAGCTGGTGGGACCGGAGGTGACAGCAGCCGAGGGCGGCATGACGGGTACCTACGTCAGAACCACCGGCGAGACCGGCACGGCGGTGCTGACGGTGTCTACCTCCCAGACGGAGGCGGTCAGCGTCCCCTTTACGATCGGGCGCTTGTAAAGATTTGATAAAAATCTCAGGAATGTGGCCGACAGATATTGACATTTCCGCCGCGAAGTGGTATTCTTATTTCGGTACTTAAGTACCGAATAGAATATGTGCAGTGAGCCATTACAACGGCAGCTGCATAAATCCTGTATGGGCCGATCCACAGAAAACGGTAGGCACCAACAAATTACAAGGAGTGTATTAACAATGGGATTCAAATCTGACATCGAAATCGCACAAGAGACCCCGATGCTGCACATTCGCGAGATCGCAAAGACCGCGGGCGTGGATGAGAAGTATCTGGAGCAGTATGGCAACTACAAGGCCAAGGTTGACTACAACATTCTGAAGGACATGGCGGACAAGCCCAACGGCAAGCTGGTTCTGGTCACCGCTATCAACCCCACCCCCGCCGGTGAGGGCAAGACCACCACCACCGTCGGCCTGGCCGACGCCATGCGCCGGATCGGCAAGAACGTCATGGTCGCTCTGCGTGAGCCTTCCCTCGGCCCCGTGTTCGGCGTCAAGGGCGGCGCTGCCGGCGGCGGCTACGCACAGGTCGTCCCCATGGAGGACATCAACCTGCACTTCACCGGTGACTTCCACGCCATCGGCGCTGCCAACAACCTGCTGGCTGCGATGCTCGATAACCATATCTACCAGGGCAACGCTCTGGGCATCGACCCCCGTCAGATCACCTGGCGCCGCTGCGTCGATATGAACGACCGTCAGCTGCGCTTCGTCGTTGACGGCCTGGGCGGCAAGGTCAACGGTACCCCCCGTGAAGACGGCTACGACATCACCGTGGCTTCCGAGATCATGGCGGTTCTGTGCCTGGCCTCCGACATCACCGACCTGAAGGAGAGACTGTCCCGTCTGGTGGTCGGCTATACTTACGCCGGCAAGCCCGTCACCGCCGGTGACCTGCACGCCCAGGGCGCCATGGCCGCTCTGCTGAAGGACGCTCTGAAGCCCAACCTGGTTCAGACGCTGGAGCATACTCCCGCGTTCGTCCACGGCGGCCCCTTCGCCAACATCGCCCACGGCTGCAACTCCGTGACCGCTACCAAGATCGCTCTGAAGCTGGGCGATTACGCCATCACCGAGGCCGGCTTCGGCGC
>CAKTKX010000149.1 GCA_934572365.1 uncultured Oscillospiraceae bacterium | reverse complement strand
CGGATCTGGAGCACGGACTACGTGGGCGAGACCCGGACGGTGGACGTACACATCGGCACCCTGCGCACGAAGCTGGGGCAGTGCGGCGAATACATCCGCACCGTCCGGGGCGTTGGCTACCGGATGGAGGCGTAGGCCATGACGAAGCGGGTTTTTCGCTCGATTTTTCTGGCGTCCCTGGCGGTGCTGCTGGCCACGCTGGCACTGATTCTGGGGGCGCTGTACACCTACTTTTCCGACGTTCAGGCGGAACAGCTGCGATTGCAAACGGCGCTGGCCGCCCACGCCCTGGAATCGGAGGGGGTCTCCTATTTTGACGGCCTGGACACCGCCGACCGCCGCATCACCTGGATCGCCGCCGACGGCACGGTGCTGTATGACAGCCGTTCCGATTCCGGCGGAATGGAGAACCACCTGGAACGGGAGGAGGTCAAGGCCGCGCTGGCCACCGGCTCCGGCACCAGCTTCCGCTATTCCGACACATTAATGGAGCGGTATATCTATACCGCGCAGCGGTTAAGCGACGGCACGGTGCTCAGGCTTTCCGCGGCGCAGAACACGGTGCCCCATCTGGTGCTGGGGGTGGTGAAGCCGATTCTTCTGGTAATCGGCATTGCCGTCGCCCTGTCGGCGTTGCTTGCCGGGCAGCTGACGAAAAATATTGTCGCGCCGCTGAACGAGCTGAATCTGGACGACCCCCTGTCCAACCGGGAATACGTCGAAATTCAGCCCCTTCTGCGGCGGCTGGACTCCCAGCAGGTTCAGCTCCGGGCGCAGTCCCAGGAGCTGCGGCAGAAGCAGAAGGAATTCAACGCCGTCACCCGCTCCTTAAGCGAGGGTCTGGTGCTGATGAACAGCAGCGGCACGGTGCTGAGCATCAACCCCGCCGCCACGCGGCTGCTGGAAATCACCCCCAACTGCTTAGGGGCAGACTTTGGCGTTGCCAACCGGAACGCGGCCATTTCCGCCCTGGTGGAGAAGGCTCTCACCGGGGAAAAGGCGGAGGAAAACGTGGCTCTGACCGGCGGAGAATATCTTGCCGCCGCCAGCCCGGTCAAATCTGACGGGGCGGTTTCCGGCGTGGTGCTGCTGCTGTTTGACGTGACCCAGAAGCAGAAGGCGGAAGCCCTTCGACGGGAGTTTACCGCCAACGTCTCCCATGAGCTGAAAACCCCGCTCCACGCCATTTCCGGCTACGCCGAGCTGATGAAGGACGGGCTGGTTCCCCCGGAGGACACCCGGCACTTTGGGGAGAAAATCTACAGCGAGGCGCAGCGCATGATCGATCTGGTGGAGGACACCCTGCGCCTGTCCCGGCTGGACGAGGGCGCGGCGGACATGCAGTGGGCGCCCATCGACCTGTACGAAACGGCGAAATCCGCCATGCAGGAGCTGACCGCCCCGGCGGAGCTGAAAAACGTCAGCATCCGGCTGGAAGGGACGAAAACCGTGATTCAGGGGATTCCTCAGCTGGTTTCCGGGATTGTGTTCAACCTTATGGACAACGCTGTCAAGTACAATAAAGACGGCGGGCTGGTCATTGTGCGGCTCGGGCAGGAAAAAAATCAGGCCGTTCTCACGGTGACGGACACCGGCATCGGCATCAGCCCGGAGCATCAGGAGCGGGTATTCGAGCGGTTTTACCGGGTGGACAAGAGCCACTCCAAGGAAATCGGCGGCACCGGCCTGGGGCTGTCCATCGTCAAGCACGCGGCGCTGATCCTGGGCGCGGCGATTGAACTGGACAGCACCGTCGGCAAGGGGACGATCGTCACGGTGCGGTTTCCCATGGAGAAAAAGTAGAACGACTGGGAGGGGCGGCGCCCCTCCCATATTTTCTGCCGGATTTACGCAGATTTTACATTTTTCTGATAATGGATTTGACCTTGCGCTGATATAATTGAAATATGAAATAATTTAAGATGTGAGAGGTCGAAATCCATGGATATTTTCAACGTTCTGACCATGATCGGCGGGCTGTGCCTGTTTCTGTTCGGCATGAACCTGATGGGAGACGCGCTGGAACGGCGGGCGGGTTCTTCATTGCGGGTGCTTCTGGGGAAGCTCACCACCAACCGGATGCTGGGCTTTCTGACGGGTCTGGCCGTCACGGGCGTCATTCAGTCCTCCTCCGCCACCACGGTCATGGTGGTGGGCTTCGTCAACTCCGGGCTGCTGACCCTGGGGCAGGCCATCAACGTTATCATGGGCGCGAACGTTGGCACCACCGTCACCGCCTGGATATTGAGCCTCAGCGGCATTGAAAGCGGGAACGTCTTCGTCCAGCTGCTGAAGCCCAGCTCCTTTACTCCCATTCTTGCGCTGGTGGGCATTGTGTACTACATGTTCATGAAGGACGGCAAGAAAAAGGACACCGGCATGATCTTCCTGGGCTTCGCCACATTGATGTTCGGCATGGAAACCATGTCCGGCGCGGTCAGCGGCCTTAAAAACGTGCCGGAATTCCAACAGATGTTCCTCATGTTCACGAACCCCATTCTGGGCGTTCTCGTGGGCGCGGTGCTGACCGGGATCATCCAGTCCTCGTCCGCCTCCGTGGGCATTTTGCAGGCGCTGTCCTCCACCGGCTCCGTGACCTATGCCGCCGCCATTCCCATTATCATGGGTCAGAACATCGGCACCTGCGTCACCGCCCTGCTGTCCAGCGTGGGTACCACCAAGAACGCCCGGCGGGCGGCGGTGGTGCATCTGATGTTCAACATCATCGGCACCGCTGTGTGCCTGACCCTCTTTGTGCTGGCGGATGCTCTGTTCTCTCCGGCCATTCTGGGAGAAAGCGCTTCCTATCTGGGCATCGCCATCTGCCACACGGTGTTCAACGTCATCTGCACCGCCCTGATGCTGCCCGCCGCCGGTTTGCTGGAAAAGCTGGTATGCAGGATCGTCCCCGACGGGAAGCAGCCGGAGGCGGTCTGCGAACTGGACGAGCGTCTGCTGACCACCCCCTCCATCGCTTTGGAGCGGTGCCGTGTGGTCACCAATGAAATGGCGGATGTGGCCGCCGCGACCCTGCGGGATGCCGCCGCTGCCCTCCAGGGCTACACGCCGGAGCTTGCCCAGGCCGTGCGTGAAGGGGAAAGCAAGACCGATCATTATGAGGACATTCTCGGCACCTACCTCGTCAAGCTCAGCGCCCTGAAAATCAGCGAAGGCGACAGCAGCGAAGCCGCCATGCTGCTCAAGGCTCTCAGCGATTTTGAGCGCATCGGCGACCATGCTCTGAACATTTTGGAGTCCGCCGAGGAGCTGAAAGGCAAGAATCTGTCCCTTTCCGACGCTGCCCGTCATGAGCTGAATGTTCTTCTGCGGGCTGTAGAAGAGATCGTGGACATGACCTTCCAAGCATTCCGGGACGACGATCTGGAAAAGGCCTACCGGGTGGAGCCTTTGGAGCAAGTCATTGACGATTTGAAGGAGAAAATGCGCATCCACCACATCCTGCGGATGCAGCAGGGCAGCTGTAGTATTGAATCCGGTTTTGTCTGGTCAGACTTGCTGACCGCCTTAGAGCGGGTGGGCGACCATTGCTCCAACATTGCCGGGTGCATCATCGACCTGCACCACCACAACATGAACACCCACGAGGCCATCCGCTCCGCCCGGATGGAAAACGAGAATTTTGACGACGAATACAAGGCGTATGCGGTGAAATACAGCCTGAAATAAGCGTGAACAGCAGAAAGTGTCTGGAACAATTCTTAGTCCATATGGGCAGTGAAGTAATCAGCAAGAAGATCAGGTGCTGCGGAACGGTGGCATAAGTGATACTATTTCCTGATTAAAATCTTAATTTTAATCAGGAAGGCATCGCCTTAAGGCGCTGCCGGTTTTGTGATTTATAAGGAAAGAAATCACAAAACAAGTCTCATATGAACTCCATGCCCTTCAGGCAATTAAAATCTTTTTTAAAGATTTTAGGGCCTATCTGAAAACCGTCAACATGCCCAAACAGCGGGTCTTTTCCGCCTGCTGTGCACCATTTTCCCTTGTAATACACA
>CAKTKX010000148.1 GCA_934572365.1 uncultured Oscillospiraceae bacterium | reverse complement strand
AACGCCCCGGAGAGCTTCAGGTTGATGAAGCCCGGCATGACGGCCTCCACCAGAGAATAGTCGGCGGCGTCCAGCTTCTCCGCCACCGCCTTCGCGATCTGGATGGGGGCGCAGTGGTACTGCTTTGCGGCGGCCAGAGCGCCGTTGCACTGGTATTCGCACAGGTCGGGACGGTTGGAGACCGTCACCCGGCCGTAGGAAGCGTCGTAGCCCGCGTCGGCAAAGGCGCGCTCCATTTTTTCGGTGATGATATCAAGAATTTTTTCCATATCTTACTCCATGCTCCTGAGATGAAATTAACCCTGCTGCTTCCGCTCGGCCATCCAGACAAGGTAATCGTCGTAGGTGCCGTACTTGTCGATGATGGTGCCGTCCGGCTGGAAGGCGATGACCCGGTTACAGGTGGAGGTCAGCAGCTCATGGTCGTGGGAAGCCAGCAGTACCACGCCGGGGAAGGCTTCCAGACCCTTGTTCACCGCCTGAATGGACTCCATGTCCAGATGGTTGGTGGGCTGGTCGAGCAGCACCACATTCGCGCCGGAAAGCATCATCCGGCTGAGCATGCACCGCACCTTTTCGCCGCCGGAGAGGACGTTTACGGGCTTGAACACGTCCTCGTTGCTGAACAGCATCCGCCCCAGGAAGCCCCGGAGGTACACGTCATCCTTCTTTGCGGAATACTGGCGCAGCCAATCCACCAGCTCCATCTGATTCCCGTCAAAGTAGGGGGAATTGTCCTTGGGCAGATAGCTGCGGATGGTGGACACGCCCCACTTGACGCTGCCCTCGTCCGGCTCCAGCTCGCCCATGAGAATTTTGAACAGGGCGGTCTGCGCCAGCTCGTTTTCGCCCACGAAGGCGATCTTGTCTCCCCGGTTCACGGAGAAATACACCTTGTCCAGCAGCTTTACGCCGTCCACGGTGACGGACACATCCTTGACGGTAAGGACGTCCTTGCCCAGCTCCCGCTCGGGCTGGAAGCCAACGAAGGGATAGCGGCGGGTGGAGCAGGGCATTTCCTCCACAGTCAGCTTGTCCAGCAGCTTGCGGCGGGCGGTGGCCTGCTTGGCCTTGGCCTTGTTGGCAGAGAAGCGCTGGATGAACAGCTGCAATTCTTCGATCTTTTCCTGATTGCGCTTGTTCTTGTTGCGCAGCATGGCCTGCACCATCTGGGAGGACTCGTACCAGAAGTCGTAGTTGCCCACGTACATTTTGATCTTGCCGTAGTCGATGTCCACGGTGTGGGTGCAGACGGTGTTCAGGAAGTGGCGGTCATGGCTCACGGCGATGACCATGCCGGGGAAGTCCAGAAGGAAATCCTCCAGCCAGTTGATGGCTTCGATGTCCAGGTTGTTTGTCGGCTCGTCCAGCATGACGATGTCGGGGTTGCCGAACAGCGCCTGTGCCAGCAGGATCTTCACCTTGAGACGGGGATCCACGGATGCCATCTGCTCATAGTGCAGCTCTGTGCCGATGCCAAGACCCTGCAGCAGGCGGGAGGCGTCGGATTCCGCTTCCCAGCCGCCCAGCTCGGCAAATTCGGCTTCCAGGTCGGCAGCCCGCAGGCCGTCCTCGTCGGTGAAGTCCGGCTTTTCGTAGATGGCGTCCTTCTCCTTCATGACCTCGTACAGGTGGGCGTTGCCCATGATGACCGTGTCCATGACGGTGTAATCGTCATAGGCGTTCTGGTTCTGCTTCAGAACGGAGACCCGCTTGGTGGGGTCGATGGTGACGGAACCGTTGGTGGAGTCCAACTCTCCTGTGAGGATACGCAGGAACGTGGACTTGCCCGCGCCGTTTGCGCCGATGATGCCATAGCAGTTGCCGGGGAGGAACTGCAGGTCAACGTGCTGGAACAGCCACTGACCGCCAAACTGCATACCGAGATTGCTTACTGTAATCATTTCTTACTCCTTAAACCTTTTTCATAGCAACATATCGCTGCACATAACTATACAAGATAATCATACCACATAATTTGAAATAATCAATCACGTTTCCGCCAATTATGAATAAATCGAGAAATTTTTACGAAAGCCCTTGCTTTTTTCCACAGGTGCGCTATAATATTAGCACTCAAACACCTAGAGTGCTAAACAAAGAAGCCTTGCATCGATCGATAAGGGCTTCTGAAATAAGGATGTGTATTGATTATGGAAAAGCAGCAATTCAAAGCAGAGTCTCAGCGTCTTCTTGACCTGATGATCAACTCCATTTATACCCATAAGGAGATCTTCCTCCGGGAGATCATCTCCAACGCCTCCGACGCCATCGATAAGCTGGCCTATACGGCGCTGACCGACGACAAGGTGGGCATTAACCGGGACGAGTTCGCCATCACCATCACCCGCGATCCCGAAAACCGCACCCTGACCGTCTCCGATAACGGCATCGGCATGTCCAAAGAGGAAATGATCGAGAATCTCGGCACCATCGCCAAGTCCGGCTCTCTGGGCTTCAAGCAGGCCATGGAGAAGAACGAGGACATCGACATCATCGGTCAGTTCGGCGTGGGCTTCTATTCCGCCTTCATGGTGGCTTCCTCCATCACCGTTATCTCCAAGAAGTACGGCGAGGACAAGGCATGGAAGTGGGTCTCCGACGGTGCGGACGGCTATACCATCGAGGAAACGGAAAAGGACGCCCCCGGCACCGACGTCATCATGACCCTGAAAGCGGATACCGAGGACGAAAAGTATTCCGAGTATCTGGAAGAATACGAAATCCGCAGCCTGATTCGCAAGTATTCCGACTACATCCGCTACCCCATTAAGATGGAGGTCACCAAGTCCCGCCCTGTGGAAGAGTCGAAGGATGAAGCTGCCGAGGGGGAGGAGGACAAAGCGCCCAAGTATGAGTCCTACACTGAGATGGAGACGTTGAACTCCATGGTGCCTATCTGGCAGCGGGACAAGAAGGACGTTACGGAGGAAGAGTATGAGACCTTCTACCGGGACAAGTTCTTCGACTACAATAAGCCCCTGCGTACCATCCACTACAATGTGGAGGGCAACGTTTCCTTCAAGGCGCTGCTGTATATCCCCGGCAAAGCGCCCTACGATTTCTACACCAAGGATTACAAGCGGGGCTTGCAGCTGTACAGCAGCGGCGTGCTGATTATGGACAACTGCGAAGACCTGCTGCCCGAGCATTTCCGTTTTGTCCGCGGCGTGGTGGACAGTCAGGATCTGTCTCTGAACATCAGCCGTGAAATGCTCCAGCACAACCGCCAGCTGACCATCATTGCCCGGAACATCGAAAAGAAGATCAAGTCCGAGCTGAAAGCCATGCTGGAAAACGACCGGGAGAAGTACGGGGAATTCTATGCCGCCTTTGGCCGTCAGCTGAAGTACGGCACCGTCTCCGACTACGGCGCGCACAAGGAAGCGACCCAGGATCTGCTGCTGTTCTACAGCCACAAGGAGGGCAAGCTGATCTCCCTGAAGGAGTACGTGGACGCCATGGCCGAGGGGCAGGAGAAGATTTACTACGCTCCCGGCGAAAATAAGGAGCGCCTGAGCAAGCTGCCTCAGGTGGAGACTCTGACCAAACGGGGCTATGACGTGCTGCTGTTCACCGAGGATGTGGACGAGTTCGTTCCTCAGACCCTGATGACCTACATGGAGAAGCCCTTCTGCAACGTTTCTACCGAGGATTTGGGCTTGCAGACCGAGGAAGAAAAGAAGCAGGCGGAGGAAAAGGCCGAGGAAATGAAGGGGCTGCTGACCTTCGTGAAAGAGACCCTGGGCGACCAAGTCAAGGAGGTCAAGCTGTCCTCCGAGTTGGGCAGCCACCCTGTGTGCATGACCCCTGCCGAGGGCATGAGCTTCGAGATGGAAAAGTATATGAAGCGGGCGAATCCTGAGTTTGCCTTCCCTGTGGGTCGGGTGCTGGAGCTGAACCCGGAGCACGAGGCGGTGCAGGCCATGCAGAAGGCCATGACCGAAGACCCCGAAAAGGCCAAGGACTACGCAAAGCTTCTGTGCTGCCAGGCGCAGCTCATGGCGGAGCTGCCGCTGGACGACCCCTATGCCTACACCGAGCTGGTGTGCAGACTGATGAAGTAA
>CAKTKX010000147.1 GCA_934572365.1 uncultured Oscillospiraceae bacterium | reverse complement strand
CTGGGCGGCCGCAAGCCGGACTACCTGGTGGTGCAGCACATGGAGCCTGACCACTCCGCCAACATCGCCAATTTCCTGAAGGTCTATCCCGAGGCGACTGTGGTTTCCTCTGCCAAGGCGTTCGTGATGATGAAGAACTTCTTCGGCGACGACTACGCCGACCGGCGCATTGTGGTCGGCGAGGGCGATACCCTGTGCCTTGGCAGACACACCCTGACCTTTGTGGGCGCGCCCATGGTTCACTGGCCGGAGGTCATCGTGACCTATGATTCCTATGACAAGGTTCTCTTCTCCGCTGACGGCTTCGGCAAGTTCGGCGCGCTGGACGTGGAAGAAGACTGGGCAGACGAAGCCCGCCGGTACTACATCGGCATCGTTGGCAAGTACGGCGCACAGGTGCAGGCGCTGCTGAAAAAGGCCGCCGGGCTGGACATTTCCATCATCTGCCCCCTGCACGGCCCAGTGCTGACGGAGAATCTGGGGTATTATCTGAATCTGTACGACATCTGGTCTTCCTATCGGGTGGAAAGCGACGGCATCGTGGTCGCTTACACCTCCGTCTACGGCCACACGAAGGCGGCGGCAGAGCTGCTGGCGCAGAAGCTGGCGGACAAGGGCTGCCCCAAGGTCATCGTGCACGACCTCGCCCGGTGTGACATGGCCAAGGCTGTGGAGGACGCTTTCCGGTACGGCAAGCTGGTGCTGGCTACTACCACCTACAACGCCGACATCTTCCCCTTCATGAAGGAATTCATTCATCATCTGACCGAGCGGAACTTCCAGAACCGCACCATCGGCCTGATGGAAAACGGCTCCTGGGCGCCTCTCGCCGCCAAGACCATGCGCAAAATGCTTGAGGGCAGCAAGAACCTGACCTTCACCGACACCACCGTGAAGATTCTCTCCGCGCTGAACGACGGCAGCAAGGCTCAGATCGAATCCATGGCAAACGAGCTGTGCAAGGACTACCTTGCCCGTCAGGACGAGACTGCGAACAAGAACAATCTGGACGCCCTGTTCAACATCGGCTACGGCCTGTACGTCGTCACTTCCAGCGACGGCAGCAAGGACAACGGCCTGATCGTCAACACCGTCTCCCAGGTCACCAACACCCCCAACCGCATCGCCGTCACCATCAACAAGCAGAACTACTCCCACCATGTCATCAAGCAGACCGGCGTGATGAATGTGTGCTGTCTGGACACCTCCGCCCCTTTCTCCGTCTTCCAGACCTTCGGCTTCCAGAGCGGCCGCACGGCGGACAAGTTCGCCGGCATTGAAGAGCTGCGCTCCGACAACGGCCTGCGATTCCTGCCCCGGTATATCAACTCCTTCATGAGCCTGAAGGTGGAGAGCTATGTTGACCTGGACACCCACGGCATGTTCATCTGCTCCGTCACCGAGGCGCGGGTGATCTCCGACCGGGAGACCATGACCTACACCTACTATCAGAACAACGTCAAGCCCAAGCCGGAAACCGAGGGCAAGCACGGCTTTGTCTGCAAGGTCTGCGGCTGGATCTACGAGGGCGACACCCTGCCCGACGACATCGTATGCCCCCTGTGCAAGCACGGCGCGGCGGATTTTGAACCCATCGGCTGATTCTCGTTTGGAGGTTATCGGGCTATGAACAAGTTCAGGACGGTGGTATCCGTGATTGTCATGGTCATTGCCGCGATCGTCGGCTTCTTCATCGGCGCAAGCCTTGGCGACGCGCTGGGCGGGGCCATTCTGTTTGCCCTGATTTCCGGGTTTGCCTGCGTGATCTATACGCTGGACAACCGGGAGCGATAAGCCAATTAGCACAATATAGTGTAATCCTCCGCATGGACAAAATCATGCGGAGGATTTTGCTATTACAAAAGCATAGAAAAAAGAGTCGTATTATGCGTTTTCGTCTAAGTACGACTGAATGCACTTGAGGAACGCTGTGCCGTACCAGGCGGCCTTGATCTCGCCTACGCCGGAGACCTTCTTGAATTCGCTCATGGTGGCGGGCTTCTTTTTTGCCATATCCGCCAGCGTAGCGTTGGAAAATACCATAAATGCCGGAATTTCCGCCTTTTTCGCCAGTTCCAGCCGCAGTTCTTTCAGTACGTCAAACAGCTGGGCGTCATCCGCGGTGAGCTTTGCGGTCTCCGTGACCGGCGTTTCCGGCTCCAAAGTCTGCTCCACCAGCATGGAGACCGTCTTGCCCCGGTAGAGTACCTCCCCCGCCGCCGGGGTCAGGAAAAAGGACTGATGCTCCTGCTCCGTCCGGAGATACCCTTCCGCTTCCAGATGGTCGATCATGGCGTGTATGTCACTTCGGGTTCTGTCCTTCAGAAGAGCGTAGGTGCTGATTTTGTCCAGCCCCAGCTCCTGCACCCGCTTGTTCCGGCTGCCCCGCAGAATATTTCCCAGCAGATTGGCGCCCACATTGTAGCCCAGGGCGTCGTGTACCCGCTTCACGCAGGAAAGGATGATCTGCGCTTCCCGGGTGATGTCCACCGACCGGAAATTCCCCTTGCAGCTGCCGCAGTTGCCGCACATCGCCGGGTGCAGCTGCCCAAAGTAGTCCAGAATGTAGCCCCGCAGGCAGCTTTTTGTCTTGCAGTAGCCGACCATGGCCTCCAGCCGTTCCAGATCCTGCCGCCGCACCTCTTCCCGCTGCACCGGATCCATTTCCTCGTTGTCGGAGCCGTTGTTGATGAGGAACCGGGCGGTCTGCACGTCTCCGGGGCTGAACAGCAGGATGCAGTCCGCTTCTGCCCCGTCCCGTCCGGCGCGGCCGGCCTCCTGATAGTAGGCTTCGATGCTTTTCGGCATATTGTAGTGAATGACAAAGCTGACGTTGGACTTGTCGATGCCCATGCCAAAAGCGTTTGTCGCCACCATCACGGTCTTGCGGTCGTAGAGGAAATCCTCCTGATTTTCACCTCGCTCGGCTTCGGAAAGCCCCGCGTGATACCGGGTGGCGGCGTAGCCGTGGTCGCTCAGCAGCTCGCAGACGCTCTCCACCTTTTTCCGGGTGGCGCAGTAGACGATGCCGCTTTTCCCCTTTCGTCCGGCGAGCAGCCGGAGAAGCGCCTTGTCCTTGGATTCCGGCTGGATGACTTCAAAATACAGGTTCGGCCGGTCAAAGCCCGTGACCTCCCGCACCGGACTGCGCAGCTCCAGAATCCGCTCCACGTCCTCCTGCACGCTTCGGGTTGCGGTAGCGGTGAACGCCCCCACCACCGGACGCTTCGGCAGGCTGTCGATGAACTGCACAATTCGTAAATAGCTGGGGCGGAAATCCTGCCCCCACTGGGAAATGCAGTGGGCTTCGTCCACCGCAACAAAAGAGATGTTCAGCTTCTCCACCACCCCGCCAAAGCCAGGATAGTCCAGCCGTTCCGGAGCGACGTAGACGATCTTGTACCGCCCCGCCAGCAGGTTTCGGTACGCCGCCTGCATCTGCGGCCCCGTGAGGGTGCTGTTCAGAAACGCGGCGGGGACGCCCGCCGCCTTCAGCGCCATCACCTGATCCCGCATCAGGGAGATCAGGGGCGAAATGACCAGAGTGATTCCCGGCAGCATCAGCGCCGGGAGCTGGTAGCACATACTTTTTCCGCCGCCGGTAGGCATGATGCCGAATACGTCCTGCCCGGAAAGCACGCCGTCAATGAGCTTCTCCTGCCCCGGCCGGAAGCTGGAATAGCCAAAGACCCGCTGCAATAGTTCTTCTTTCTCCATACCATCACCGTTTTCGCTCGTATGTTTGATGCTATTGTCGCACATTTTGCCGGAAAATGCAAGAGGAAATTAGAAAAACAGCGCCGCACAAATCGTGCGGCGCTGCCTGAACTTTAGTCATTGCTCTTGAACATGTCGGCCACATCACTGATGGTCACGAACGCTTTCGGGTCGATGGAGCGGATGATCGCCCGCATTTTGGAAATCTGGAAGCGGTTCACCACGAAGTAAATAATGGTTTTGTCCGCGTCGGAGTAGCCGCCCCGGGCGGCGATTTTCGTTGTGCCGCACTCGAATGCCTCCATCAGCGCGGTGCTGATCTCCTCGGCCTTGTCGGTGACGATCATGACCTCCTTGGAGCGGTCGATGCCTTCCACCACGAAGTCAACGGTTTTCAGCCCCGCCCCGTAGGCCACGATGGAGTAAAGGGGCAAGATCCAGCTGTGCATCACGCTGCCGCAGATAACGTACAGAATGACGTTGTAGATC
>CAKTKX010000146.1 GCA_934572365.1 uncultured Oscillospiraceae bacterium | reverse complement strand
CTCAGCAACGAGCGGCTGGAATTTCTGGGGGACAGCGTGCTGGGAATGCTGGTGGCGGAGTATCTCTACCGCAATTTCCCCAACCGCCCGGAGGGCGAGCTGACCCGGATGCGGGCGGACATGGTCTGCGAGACCACGCTGGCGAGCGCTGCCAACCGCATCGGCCTCGGGAATCATCTGCTCCTTGGCCACGGCGAGGAGCAGGGGGGCGGACGGAGCCGGGACTCCATTCTGGCGGACGCCATGGAGTCGGTGATCGCCGCGTGCTTCCTGGACGGCGGCCTGGAGGCGGCGCTGCAGGTGGTCAGGACGTTCATTCTGGTGGAGGTGCCGGTGACCAAGCTGCACAACGCGGACTACAAAACCGAGCTGCAGGAGCTGGTGCAGCAGAAGAAAAACCAGGTGCTGGCCTACGAGCTGGTGGGGCAGTCCGGCCCCGACCACGACAAACAGTTTTCCGTGGAGGTCTCCCTCAACGGCACGATCGTGGGCAAGGGCATCGGCAGCAGCAAAAAAAGGGCAGAGCAGGACGCCGCCCGCTGCGCCATTGAAAATCTTTTCCCGGACAAAGTGTAAAACGCAGAAACGACGCGGCCGCAAGGCCGCGCCGTTTTTCTGTGCGCAGATTATAATTCCTTTACCATCTGCATCTCCCGGAAATGAATGCCTGCATAGTCATATTCCGTCTCCTGAAGTTCCCGGAATCCGATCTGGGCGTACATTCTGCGGGCGACTGCGTTTTCCAGGGATACACTGATGTACAGCTTGTCGGCGTGGTGGTGCTTCTTAAAATAGTCGAGGAATTCCAGCACCGCCGTCTTCCCGTAGCCCTTTCCCTGAAACTGCTTTCCGATCATAAAGCGGCTCATAGACCATCCGGGAATCGTTTCGTCGTAGTCATATAAAACGAAACCGACCATAACGTCTTCGCTGTAAATTCCCAATGTGTATAGCCCGTCCTCATAGGCGGCCTCGACCAAAGACCGCGTATTGTCGGCGACGAAAAGCGCCTGATCCTCCGCAACGGTCAAGGCCATGCATTCCTGATAATTGGAATGGTCAATCGTCTTAAATTCCATGTTTCTCATCTCCTGAATACCCTATTTTACAGGGAATAGGGGGAAATGTCAACAAAAAGCGGCTGCACGGCCGAAAGCAGTAAGACGGCAAAACTTTCCCTTGCTGTATTCGACATATTGTGTTATAATAAAATGAGCTATGCAGACAAAACAAAGTACCCGCAGACAGCCACCTGCGGTAAAATACAGGATGTGAACGAAATGGGTTCCCGAAAGCCGATGAAACTGAATCTGGGCATGGCACCGAAGGTCATTTTGATTATGCTGCTGGACGTGCTTGCCACCGTCGTCTCCTTCTTTTTGGGGCTGTGGTTCCGGTACGATTTTTCCTTCGCCGAGATCCGCCCCGTCCATTTGGACGGTTTTCTGTCCGCCATCGGCCCCTGGTGTGTCATTACGCTTCTGGTATTCTGGATTTTTAAGCTTTATAACTCCATTTGGGCCTTTGTCAGTACGCCGGAGGTGTTTCGCATTACCGGCGCGTATGCGGTGCTGGGCGTGATCGGCGTGCTGGTGTTCCACTTTGACGGCAATCTGATGCCCCGCTCCAGCATGGTGGTGGGCTTCCTGTTCAGCTTCGTCAGCACCGTTACCATTCGGTTTTCCTACCGGCTGCTCCGGACGGCGCAGCGGCGCATCAGCCACTTCACCCACGCCAACGGCGTGAAAAACGTCATGCTGATCGGCGCGGGGGATGCCGGACGGGCGCTGGCCGTGGAGTTTACCAACAGCGACCATATCAAGGATCACCTGTCCTGCGTCATTGACGACAACCCGGTGAAATGGAACAAGCAGCTGTGCGGCGTTCCCATTGTGGGCGGCCGTCAGGACATTGCCACGGCTGTGAAAAAGTACAAGATCAGCAAGATCATCTTCGCCATTCCCAACTGTACCGCAAAGTCCCGGAAGGAGATCCTGGACATCTGCGCCACCACCGGCTGCGAGGTGCAGATGCTTCCCGGCATTTTCCAGATGGTCAACGGGGAGGTCAGCGTCAGCAAGCTGCGTAAGGTCGATCCCCAGGATCTGCTGGGGCGGGAGCCGATCAAGGTCAACTTAGACGAAATCGTGGGCTATATTTCCGGCAAGGTGGTGCTGGTCACCGGCGGCGGCGGCAGCATCGGCAGCGAGCTGTGCCGTCAGATCGCCCACGCGAAGCCGAAGCAGCTCATTATTCTGGATATTTACGAAAATAATGCCTATGATATTCAAATGGAGCTGCACCGCACCCATCCGGAACTGAACCTGGAGGTCATCATCGGCTCCGTCCGCGACGCGACCCGGCTTGACCATGTGATGTCAGTCTACCGGCCGGAGCTGGTGTTCCATGCTGCGGCGCATAAGCACGTCCCACTGATGGAGGAAAGCCCCAACGAGGCCATCAAAAATAACGTCATCGGCACCTACAAGCTGGCGAAAGCCGCCGCGAAGTACGGTGTCAAGCGGTTCGTGCAGATTTCCACAGACAAGGCCGTGAACCCCACCAACATCATGGGTGCGTCCAAGCGTCTGTGCGAGATGGTGGTGCAGATGATGAACCGGGAGTCCAGGACGGAATTCGTGGCGGTGCGCTTCGGCAATGTCCTGGGCAGCAACGGCAGCGTCATTCCGCTCTTCAAGAAGCAGATCGAGGCCGGCGGCCCCGTGACCGTCACCCATCCCGACATCATCCGGTATTTCATGACCATCCCCGAGGCGGTGAGCCTGGTGCTTCAGGCGGGATACTATGCCAAGGGCGGCGAAATTTTCATCCTGGATATGGGCGAGCCGGTGAAGATCGACACCATGGCGCGAAATATGATTCGTCTGTCCGGCTACGAGCCGGATGTGGACATCAGAATCGAGTACACCGGTCTCAGACCGGGGGAGAAGCTCTATGAGGAGCTGCTGATGAAGGAAGAGGGAATGCAGGAGACTGCCAACAAGCTCATCCACATCGGCAAGCCCATCGAAATGGACGACGCGCTGCTGGAGCAGCAGCTGAAGCGGCTGGACGAAGCCAGCCGGGAAGAAAGTGAAGACATCAAGGACATCGTCGCGGAGATTGTGCCTACTTACAAACGCGAGTGTAAGGTCTGACCAAACGAAATAAGAGAAAATGAGGAAAGCGGAATGTACCGAACGTTTTTCAAACGCCTGCTGGATATTGTTTTGTCCGGCTGCGCCATCGTGATATTGTCGCCGCTGCTGCTGATCATTGCCGTCGCCATCAAGATCGACGATCCCGGCCCGGTGCTGTTCCGCCAGAAGCGGGTGGGCATTCACAAGACCCATTTTTCCATCATGAAATTCCGCACCATGAAAATGGACACCCCCAAGGACACACCCACCCATCTGCTGGAAAACCCGGAGCAGTATATCACGAAGGTGGGGAAATTTCTGCGGAAGTCATCCCTGGACGAGCTGCCCCAGATCTTTCAGATTTTCACGGGGAAAATGTCTATTATCGGCCCCCGGCCTGCCCTGTGGAATCAGTTTGACCTGATTGCGGAGCGGGACAAATACGGGGCCAACGACGTGCGTCCCGGCTTGACGGGCTGGGCGCAGATCAACGGGCGGGACGAACTGCCCATTGAGGTAAAGGCCCGGTTCGACGGGGAATATGTGGAAAAACTGAGCTTCCTCTTTGACTGCAAATGCTTTTTCGGCACCATCGTTTCCGTGCTGAAGCACGACGGCGTGGTGGAAGGCGGCACCGGCCAGCTGGAAAAGGAGAAGAAAGAATGAAGAACATTCTCATCACCGGCGCCGGAAGCTATATCGGGGTTTCTCTGGAAAACTATCTGGGGAAGTGGCCGGAAAATTACCGGGTGGATTCGCTGGATATGCGCGGCACCGATTGGGAGAGCCACTCTTTCCGCGGCTACGACGCGGTGTTCCACGTAGCGGGGCTGGTGCATCAGCCGGACAGCAAAAACGACCCGGCTAGCTCTGGCCTGTACGATCAGGTCAACCACATTCTCGCGGTGCGGACTGCCGAAAAAGCCAAGGCCGACGGTGTGGGTCAGTTCCTGTTTATGAGCTCCGAGAGCGTGTACGGCCTGACTGCGCCCATCGGCAAAACGGTCGTCATCACGAAAGACACGCCGCTGCATCCTGCGGACAACTACGGCGTCAGCAAAGCCAGAGCGGAGGCGGATTTGCAGGCGTTGGCGG
>CAKTKX010000145.1 GCA_934572365.1 uncultured Oscillospiraceae bacterium | reverse complement strand
CCGGAATTCCTCGCCCATGGCTTTCGCTTTTTCCCGGGAAATGCCGGGAACCTCGGCCAGACGCTCCGGTTCCCGTTCCATGACCAGCAGGGTCTGCTCCCCAAAATGCTCCACGATCCGCGCCGCCGTCTTGGGGCCGATGCCCTTGATGATCCGGCTGCTGAGATAATTCAGAATTTCCAGACTGGTCTGGGGCATCAGCCGCTCCAGGAATTCCGCCTCAAACTGCCGCCCGTAGCTGGAGTGGGTGCTCCACTTGCCCGTCACCATCAGCCGCTCGCCCACTGCGGGCAGGGGGATGGTGCCGACCACCGTTACATTCTGTCCGCCGCCCACATTCAGCCGAAGGACGGCGTAGCCGTTTTCGTAATTCTGATATACCACGGCGCTGATGGCGCCCTGCAAAATCTCCAAATCTTCCGTCAAGTCGTTCTCTCTCCCATTCTCTCGACCAGCTTTTCCGGCGTACAGACCGTTACGCCCCGCTCCGTCAGCCAGTCCCGTTCGGCGTCGCTGATGCCAAAATCCACCATGGTAAGCGTTTCCCGCAGCAGTCCCAGCTCCCGCAGCCAAAGATACCGCCGGGCGAAGGAATCCTCCGTCACCCCCGGCCTTGCCGGGGCGTAAAGCCCGCCGCCCCGCTCTGCGGGCAGCAAGAATCCGTACAGCACCCACAGCGCGCTCACCAGACCAAAGGCCGCCAGCGTCCCCAGCACAATGTAACCCGCCACCAAAACCACCTCCGGATATTGTATGAAGGACACAGGATTTCGGTGCCGGTCATTCTGGCAGAGCAGCATTTATTCCTTTTCATTTTACTATATTTCTTTGAAAATGGAAAGCCCTTTTTGCTTTCTTTCTCCACTTTCTGTCCTCTTAAAATCCAGTAAAGAAACTTTTGCCGGATTCTTCAAAATTGGTCTTGAATCTCGACAAAAAATCGGGTATAATACATTGGAACGATTTTGCGGGTCTGACATTTTTCCCCTGCGGAGGCGCTATGAAGCTGCTGAATTTGCTTATGTGGGTGGTGCAGTTTGGGTTTTCCATTCTGTTTCCCACGGTTTTCTTTTTGATTCTGGGCGTCTGGCTTCAGGACAAGTTTGACCTTGGCCTTTGGATTGTGATTGTGCTGGGTATCGTGGGCGTGCTTACCTCCGTCAGCACCACCCGCTCGTGCCTGAAAGCCCTGCGCAAGGCCGCCGATGAAAGCAGTGACCGCAAAGACCCGCCCGTCTCCTTCAATGACCACAAGTAAGAGGAATTCCCACTATGAAATTACAGGCAGCATCCAAAAAAGAAATTTCCCGCATCGCCGTTGGCACGCTGGTGTGCGACGTTATCATGGTCGCGGGGCTGTTTCTCCTGAGCCAGTTCGGCATCGGTAAGTTTGCGCTTCTGCGCATTCTGCTGGGCGCGGCATGCGGCTCCGTGGTAGCGATTCTGAACTTCACCATTCTCTGCCTGACGGTGCAAAGCGCCGCAGAGATCGACAGCAAGAAGAAAATGCGGCAGAAATTCCAGATGAGCTACAATGTCCGCCTGCTTCTTCAGGCCGCTTGGGTCATCGCCGCATACCTGATTCCCCAGGTGCATTTCGTGGCCGGTGCGCTGCCCGTTCTGTTCCCCAACGTGGTCATTTTCTTCCTGCAAAGCCGGGGCAAGCTTGTTCCCGATGGTGAAAAGCCGGCTGCCGGCGAGGCCGAACGAAACGTACAGGAGCAGGACGAGCCGGAAGACCATCCCGGCCCCTTTGAAGTGTAAGAATTGTAATGAGGTGAGTGTATGAACGTTGAAATCAATGGCGCGCGAATTATAGCTACATTTGAAAACGTCCCGCTGTTCGGAACGGTTCAGATCACCCAGACGCTGATTGTCAGCTGGCTGATTCTGATTCTGATCTCCGCTCTGTTCATCTGGCTGGGTTCCGGATTGAAGGTCACGGGCATCTCCCGGAAGCAGGCCGTCGCCGAGACGATCTACACCTCCTTGGTGAAATTCGTCCGGGGCAATATGGGGCCTAAGTTTGACCGGTACATCCCGCTGGTCGGCACCATCTTCGTTACCAGCATTTTTTCCAACCTGATCAGCCTTGTGGGCATCTGGAGTCCCACCGCCGATCTGATGACGGAGCTTGCCTGGGCGCTGGTGGTGTTCGTGCTGATTACCTATCATAAGATCAAGGCCTCCGGCATCGGGGCGTATCTGAAGGGCTTCCTGGATCCCCTCTTTATCCTTCTGCCCATCAACATCATGAGTGAGCTGTTCACCCCCGTATCCATGGCCTGCCGTCATTTCGGCAACATTCTCTCCGGCACGGTCATCAGCGCCCTGATCTACGCCGCGCTGGTCGCCGCCAACAACGCGCTGTTCCATCTGCTGGCATCCAGCATGTATATCGCGCTGATCGTCACCATCGTTGGTCTGATTCCTCTGATTATCGGCTTTACCAAGAAGAAAAAGAAGCTGAAAATTCTTGGCATCATCGTCACGGTGCTGGGCGTTCTCGCCATTCTCACCTGTCTGGGTGTTGACTACCCCTGGCTGACCATTGGCATTCCCGCCATTCCCAGCCTGTACTTCGACTGGTTCAGCGGCTGCATCCAGGCGTTCATTTTCTGCACCCTGACCACCCTCTTCATCAAACAGGCTGCGGGCTGATAACGCAGCGGCCATTTGAATAAATACGTAATCATTATTAGGAGGAAATATTTATGGAAATTTTGGCTAAAGGCATTGCTCTGGCAGGTTGTGGCATCGGCGCCGGTCTGGCTCTGATCGCCGGTATCGGCCCTGGCATCGGCGAAGGCAACTGCGCTGCCCGTGCCTGTGAGATCATCGGCCGGAACCCCGAGTGCAAGAGCGACGTTACCAGCACCATGATCCTGGGTATCGCCCTGTCCGAGACCACCGGTATTTACGGCTTCGTTACCGGCCTGCTGCTGATCTTCGTCGCCCCCGGCATGTTCATGAACCACCTGTCCTGATTTCCGGCGAGAAATCCGATCATTAAATTGTACGCCGGAAGGAGGCAACGCAATGGACCTTTACCAGTCATTGGTGACGGTAAACCCCGTAACTCTGATTGCACAGATTTGCAACCTGTTTATCCAGCTGCTTATCGTCAAGATCTTCTTCCTGGATAAAATCAAGGCCGTGCTGGACAAGCGCCGCGAGACCGCCGACAAGCAGATTGCCGACGCCGAGGCCGCAAAATCCGAAGCGGCAGCCATCAAGCAGACCTATGAGGAAAACATGCGTCAGGCAAAGACCAAGGCCGACGACATGATCCTCTCCGCCCAGAAAACCGCCGCCCAGCGCAGCGAGGAGATCATTTCCCAGGCGCAGAAGCAGGCCGCCCAGATCAAAACCAAGGCCGCGTCCGACATCGAGATGGAGAAGAAAAAAGCTATCAACGAGGCCAAGGATGAGATTTCCGAGCTGGCTATGGCCATCGCCGGAAAGGTCGTGGCCCGTGAGCTGAACGACACCGATCAGGACGGCATGATCGACCGCTTCATTGAAGAATTGGGTGATCAGAAATGACAGAGGTTGGTAACGTCTACGGTCAATCCCTGTACGAGCTTGCAAAGGACGAAGGCCTCTCCAAGGAAATCGGGGAACAGCTGACCGTCCTGCAGAAAAGCTTCGGCGAGGAGCCGGATTTTGTCCGTCTGCTCTCCAACCCCAGCCTTTCCAAGCCGGAGCGGTGCCGGATTTTAGACACCAGCTTCCGCGGCTCGGTGCATCCCTATGTTCTGAATTTTATGAAAATCCTGACGGAAAGAGGCTATATCCGCCATTTTTCCGACTGCTGTGACGCTTTTTCCGAACTGTACAACCGGGATAACGGCATTCTGAAGGTGACGGCCGTCACCGCCGTAGCCCTCACCCCGGCGCAGGAGGAAAAGCTCACAGGAAAGCTGAGCCAGATCACCGGAAAGACGATCGCGCTCCACAATCGCATTGATCCCGCAGTCTTGGGCGGTGTCCGCCTGGACTATGACGGTCAGCGCCTGGATGACACCGTGTCCCATCGCTTGGACGCCATCCGGGAACTGCTGAACAAAACCGTACTCTGACGAGAAAGCAGGGACTGTATGGAACTGAAACCCGAAGAAATAACGAAAATCATTCGCAGCCAGATCAAGAACTACGAAAACAAGATCGAAGTCAGCGAAACCGGCGTCGTCATTCTGGTAGGCGACGGCATTGCCAAGGCCTCGGGTCTTGAAAAGTGCATGGCCGGTGAGCTGGTGGAATT
>CAKTKX010000144.1 GCA_934572365.1 uncultured Oscillospiraceae bacterium | reverse complement strand
ATGCTGTACCGCCATTTTGACGCCATCGGCGGGGACTATGAAACCACCGCCTTTACCGTGGGAGAGCAGCTGGGCGTCAGCCCCGCTCTCATCAGCCAGGAGCATCAGTGCACCCGGAGCTGGCTGTACTACTCCGTAGGCCTGCTGACGAGCCGCCTTGTAAAGTATGTGGTCATTTCCTACGCCGACAACGCCCGCAGCGCACACCGGAGCTTCGTCAAGGAGCTGTCCGGCGGCAAGGCGACAGACGAGCTGGCATCCTACGGCGATCTGAGCACCATGGCAAAGTACGCCATGCTGGCACGCCGAGCCATGGAAAGCTACGGTACCGGCCCTGAGGTTTGGAAGGAAATCTCCATCGCCCAGCGCCGCTGGGCGCAGTTGAATCCCATAGCCGGCATGTACGGCAAGCCTCTGGACGCGGCAGGCTATTTCGCCTCCCCGGCGGTCATCGAGCCTTTCCGGCTTCTGGATGCTACCCCCGCTTCCGACGGAGGCCGCGCCATCGTTCTGACCCTGGCGGAAAATGCCCAGGGACGGAACCATCCTCCGGTTTATCTCCGGGGCATCGGCAGTGCCAACCGCCCCATTTCCGCCTACCGCATGAATGTGGAGGACGAAAACACCGCCGCCGCGGAGAGCAGCCGCATGGCCTTCCGGATGGCGGGGATCACCCACAAAGACGTGGACGCCTGCGAACTGTACGACTGCTTTACCTATACCGTGGAGGCAACCCTCCGGGACTATGGCTTCTTCCGCCGGGAGGAGGTCCGGGACTTCCTGACAGCGGAACGGCTGGGCCCCGGCGGCGTGTTACCGGTGAATACCTCCGGCGGAATGCTCTCCGAGGGCTATTTTATGGGTCTGACACCGGTGGCGGAGGCGGTTATGCAGCTGCGGGGGGAATGCGGCCAGCGGCAGCTGGGCACGGTACCCGGCACCAAGACCCCGGAGATCATCGTGTGCAGTGACAACGGCGGCGTATTCCACAGTCACGCCACGCTGGTACTGGGAAGGGAGGCCAAGTAAATGGAAAAAATCGAAATGCAGACCTTTTTCCCGCCCAGAATTTCCGCCGATACCAAGGCGTTCTGGGAGGGCTGCAAGGCACATAAGCTCCTGCTTCAGCGCTGCCGTCACTGCGGCAAGGTCATTTGGCCGGCTCAGTATCTGTGCCCGGACTGCCTGAGCGAGGATCTGGAGCTGACGGAAATGAGCGGCAGAGGCACCGTCTATTCCTGGGAGGTGTTCCGCCGAGCCTTCCACCCTGCCGTGGAAGAGAAGCTGCCCTATGTGGTGGCAGCCGTGGATCTGGAGGAAGGCGCCCGGATGATCACCAACCTGGTTGACTGCGAACCGGCGAAGCTGCACTGCGGTCTGCCCGTGGAGCTGCGGTGGTGCGACGGCGCCGAGTACACCCGCCCCGTATTTGTCATTCGGAGGGACGAGAAATGAAGATTGTCATTCTGGGCGGCAACGCCGCCGGCATGAGCGCCGCCTCCCGCATGAAGCGGAAGGCACCGGATACCCAGGTCATCGTTCTGGAAAAAACCGAAACCGTGTCCTATGGCGCCTGCGGTATGCCCTACTACATTGCGGATCTGAACCCGGATCTGAACCGCATGAAAATCCGGCCTGTGGAAAAGTTCCGGGAGCAGGGCATTGACGTGCGCCTGAACCATGAGGTGGAACGGGTGGATCGGGAGAAGAAAACCGTCTGCGGCAGCTGCAAGGGGGAGCCCTTTGCGATTTCCTATGACAAGCTGCTGGTGGCGACCGGGTCTTCTCCCATTGTGCCGCCGCTGCCGGGCATCGATCTTGCGGGTATTTTCCCGCTCAAGACCCTGGAGCAGGCCGCGGCGCTGAAGAGCGCGCTGAGCCCGGAGAAGGACGTGGTCATTGTGGGCGGCGGCTACATCGGCCTGGAACTGGCCGAGGCCTGTCTGCTGCGAAAAGTCCGCTCTTTGACCCTCGTGGAGGCGGCTGACCATGTGCTGACCACTTTTGACGATGAATTCGGTGAGGCCGCTGTGGCGGAGCTTCAGAAGCACGGCGTCAGGGTCTGCTTGTCCCAGCGGGTCAAGGGCTTTTCCGGAGAAGACGGCCACGTTACCGCTGTCCTGACTGAGGGCGGCGAGGTGAAGGCCGACGTGGTCATTTTGTCCATCGGCATTCGCCCCAATACCGGATTCCTGGAGGGCGTGGATAAGCTGCCCAACGGCGCCCTCATCACAGGCACCGACATGAGAACCAGCGACCCGGATATTTACGCCGCCGGTGACTGCGCCACGGTTATGCACCGGGTGCTGAAGAAGCCTGTATATCTGGCTTTGGGAACCAATGCCAATAAGCAGGGGAGACTGGCGGGAGACAGTATGCTGGGCAAGCCCGTGTGCTTCGACCGACCCTTGGGAACCTCCATGCTGCGGCTTATGGGTCTGGAATTTGCCTGCACCGGTCTGAACGAGAAAACCGCCAAGGCCCAGGGGATTGCCTATAAAGCCAACACCGTCACCGCGCGATCCCACGCCAGCTATTACCCGGATCCGGCGATCATCACCGTGAAGCTGATTTACGATCCGTCTACCAAGGTGATTCTGGGCGCTCAGTTGATGGGTGCCAAGGAAACCGCCCTGCGGATCGATGCCTTTGCCTGCGCCATTGACCGAGGAATGACCACGGCGGAACTGGGCTTTTTGGATCTGGGCTACGCCCCGCCCTTCGCTTCCGTGTGGGATGCCATTCTCATCGCCGCCAATGCTTCCAAATAATTCCACATAAAACAATGGACAACTCGCACAAAATCCAAGAATGGAACCTGTGCATTTTGTGGAATGTGCTTTTTTAATCTTGAAAATTGTTGACTTTTGAGAATTTATGTTGTATTTTAATCATGCAACACAAGCAAACCCAAAAACAAGACAATGGAGGAAACCCAAATGAAAAAAATCATGGCATTGGTTCTGGTTCTGGCTATGGCTCTGGCAATGCTGGCCGGCTGCTCGTCCAACCAGAAGCCCGCAGCAACCGCCCCCGCCGCCACCGGCAACACCGAGGCTGCCAACGCCCCCGCGGCGGATGGACTGCCCCTGGCCGGCAAGAAGTTCGCCTACATCCTGAACGTTGTGTCCAGTGACATTTTCCAGATGGCTGCCAACGCTGCCAAGGAGACTGCCGAGGCTCTGGGCGCTACCGTGGATGTGTACTTCACCGACACCGACAACACCAAGTTCCAGGACACCGTGTCCGCCTGCTCCAACCAGGGCTACGACGGCATGTTCCTGAGCCACGGCAACCAGGAGTCCGCGCTGAAGCTGGTCAACGAACTGCGCGGCAAGGGCATTGAGGTTGTTTGCTTTGACACCCAGTTCGTGGACGACTCCGGCGCCAACGTCAACGGCTCCCTGGAGGGCGTGACCCAGATGTTCCAGAACGACCAGGACATGGCAAAAATGCTGCTGGACTACCTGCTGGGTCTGTACCCCGAGAAGGTTGCCGCCGGCGAGCCCATCAAGATCCTGAAGATCTGGCGCGGCCCTGGCATTGCTCCCTTTGACCGCCGTCAGGAAGGCTACAAGGAGTATGAGGACAAGGGCCTCATCGAGACGGTGGAAGTCATCGCTCCCTCCGATCCCAAGAACGGCGAGTCCAGTATGTCCGACGTAATGTCCGCCACCCTGCCCAAGTATGCTGCCGGTTCCATCGACGGTCTGTGGTGCTGCTATGATGCCTACGGCAGAGGCGCTTACGTTGCGATGAAGGAAGCCGGCCGCACGGATATCCCCATGGTTTCCGTTGACATTTCCAACCAGGACATCAACTTCATGATCGACGGCTCCAATGTCTGGCAGGCCTGCGCCACCGTGGACTTCACCACCATCGGTCAGCAGGGCATCCGGATCCTGGCTATGAAGCTCATGGGCGATGAGACCGAGGCGGTCTACAACCTGACGCCTTCTCTGGTGACCTACGATCAGCTCAACGCCGATTCCAACGTCACCAACCTGGGCGAAGTGGTAGAGGACTACGGCATCAACAACGACCACATTCCCGACTGGATGGCACCCTACATTGCAGAGAAGTAAGTAATCGATTTGCGGATGCTGGGAATTTTGACTAAGGGAAACTCTGAATAAATCGTCTGCGGCTGGGCAGCGGATCTTTTGCCCCCAGTCTGCGGTTTGAAAAATGGGAAATATAGCGCAGCCGTTGCCAGCGTAAGCTGGCTTACGGATGCGGCATACCCCTTGCGGGTACACAAAGTAT